>JAHBXR010000020.1 GCA_019636335.1 Pirellulales bacterium | reverse complement strand
TGGTAACCATAACCCCTGTTACACAGAAAGGAAGTATGACGACACAACGACGGGGGAGTTGTTCAAAAGCGGGCAACGGGCATCACGCCAGGATCGGCTCGATCACGTGGCCGTGGACGTCGGTCAGGCGGCGGTTGCTGCCGTTGTGGCGGAAGGTGAGTCGCGTGTGGTCGATGCCCAGGAGGTGCAGGATCGTGGCGTGCAGGTCGTAGCCATAGGTGGGCTCGAGCGATTTCCAAGCCCAAGGGTCGCTCTGGCCGTAGGCGACGCCCGGCTTGATGCCGGCCCCGGCGAGCCAGGTGACGAAGGTGCCGCCGTTGTGGTCGCGGCCGGCGCTCCCCTGGCTGAAGGGCATGCGGCCGAACTCGGTGGTCCAGATGAGGAGCGTGTCCTCGAACATGCCGAGCGCCTTGAGGTCCTTGAGCAGGGCCGCCGTCGGGCGGTCGACGCTCGCCGCGATGGGGGGCAACTCGGCCTGGATGTCGGTGTGGTTGTCCCAGTTGTCTTTCGGGCCGCCGGCGCCGCTCCAGACCTGGACGAAACGAACGCCCCGCTCGAGCAGCCGCCGGGCGATGAGGCAGTTCGTGCCGAAGGTGTTCGTGCGCTTGTCGCCGATGCCGTAGAGACGCTGCGTGGCGGCAGATTCCTCGGAGATGTCGAGCACTTCGGGGGCACTCAACTGCATCTTGGCGGCCAGCTCGTACGAGGCGATGCGGGCCTCGAGACGCGAGTCGCCCGGGTTCGCCGCCAGGTGACGCCGATTGAGCCGCTCGAGCACGTCGAGCCCGGCGCTCTCGCTCTCGGGTGTGATGTAGCCGGCGGTGGCGGGCGGAAAGAGATCGGCGATGGGGTTGGGGGCCGTAGCCTTGATGATCGTGCCCTGATGGACGACCGGCAAAAAGGCCGACGAGAAATTTCCCTGGTTATTGTAGGGATAGCCGCGCGGATCGGGGAGCACGACGAAGGCAGGCAGGTTGTCGGTCTCGCTTCCCAATGCGTACGAGACCCACGATCCCAGGCAGGGAAAGCCGGGGAGCACGAAGCCGGTGTTCTGCAAGTAGCTGGCCGGCCCGTGGACGTTAGTCTTGCTGACCATCGACATGAGAAAGGCCATGTCGTCGACGCAGGTGGCCATGTTCGGAAAGACGCTGCTCACCCAGCGCCCGCTCTCGCCATGCTGCTTGAAGGCGAAGGGGCTCTTCATCACGACGAAGCCGGGGGAGTTGGTGACCGACTCGACGCGGTCGCCCGGATCGAACTTCTTGCCGTGCAGCTTGACGAGCTCGGGCTTGTAATCGAACGTGTCGGGGGGACTGGCGCCGCCGTTCATGAACAACTGCACGATGCGCTTCACCTTGGCGCGATGGTGCAGCCCACCGTTGAGATCGGCACGCGGCTGGGGCGTATCGGCGAGCAGCGATTGCTCGGCGAGCATGTGTCCCAGCGCGATGCCACCTAGTCCACCGCCGACGTTCCAGAGGAAGTCGCGTCGCGAGGGGTGGGGAGTGGCTTCGATGCGGCGCATGACGCGGTTCTCAGTTGACGAACATGAACTCGTTGCTGTTGAGCAGCAGCCGGCAGACGTTGGCCAGGCCATGCTGCGTGGCATGCCGCGCGAGCAGGTCGGTCTCTTCCTTCGTGGGAGGGCGCCCCAATGCCAGCTCGAAGGCCGCGGCCACCTGTTGGCAGATGTCATTGCTCGAGGACGCCACGCGATCGGCGAAGTGTTCGCACTGGCGCACCATGAAGCGATTGTTGAGCATGGCCAGCGCCTGGAGCGCGGTGACCGATGACGAGCGCGTCGGCGCGAGCTGCGACGCATCGGGACAATCCATCGACTCCATGAAGGGATCGGGCAGCGTGCGGAACAAAAAGCGATAGATGCTCCGCCGGCAGCTCGCCGGGCTATCGACGTCGAAGGCGTCGTAGTCGACGATCGGCGTGACGTGGATGCCGGGCGATTGCACGAACTGTTGCACGGACGGGCCCCCCATGGCGAGGTCGAGCTTGCCGGTGATCTGCAGCGTGGCGTCGCGCACCGATTCGGCGTCGAGCCGCTGGCGATTCATCCGCCAGAGCAAGCGATTGTCGGCGTCCACGGCGGCCATCTCCGCTCGGAACTGCGACGATTGCCGATACGTCGCGCTGGTGACGATGAGCCGGTGCAGTTGCTTGAGCGATCCCCCCGAGTCGCGGAACCAGAGGGCGAGCCAATCGAGCAGCTCGGGATGACTGGGCGTGGCGCCCAGGTGACCGAAGTCGTTGGGCGTGTCGACCAGGCCGCGCCCGAAATGATAGTGCCACGTGCGATTCACGGCGGAGCGCCACGTGAGCACGTTTGCCCGATCGGTGATCCAGCGGGCGAGTGCCGCACGGCGGCTCCCTTCGTCGTCCAAGTCGTCGAGCGCGAAGCGCGACGGCAACTCGGGGAGGCAACTCAGGGCGCCGGGCAGGGCGGCCTCGAGCGGATGATCGAGATTGCCGCGACGCAAGACGTGGATCGGCCGCGGGATCTTGGCCGGCTTGACGTTGCCTTGCGGCGCGAATTCACTGGCCGCGGCGTACACCTTCTGCATCGGCGGCAGCGCGGCCAGCCGTTCTTCGATGCGCCACTTGAGCACGTGCAGCGCCAGTTCCGCACGTTCGTCGTCGGTGCGCCGGTGCGAGGGTATCTCGAGGATGGCCGCGATCGATTCGGGCAGCGAAGAGACACGCACCGGCAGGGGAGTCGACGTCACCGACAGTCGCACGCGACCGATCAGGTGCTCGGAGCCATGCTGCTGATCGAGGACGAAGCTGAGGATCGTCGTGCCGTCGTAGTCGAGCGGTTCGGACAATTCGAACGCCGCGCGATGCGATTGCCCCACCGCCGGATGAATGCCCCAGGCGGTTTCCTTCACGCCATCGACGGCCAGAGCCGCGCTCCAGCCCTCTTGATCGAAGTCGGCGCTGGCGTTCTGTAGCTTTAGCTGGCAAGATTCGGAGGGGTTCTTCTTCGCGCAGGCCTCGATGCGCAGCTCCGAAAGATGGAGGTTGCCGTTTTTCTGCCGGCCGGGGCCTTTTTGCGGCAGCGAGTCGTCCGTCAGCACTTCGACCTGCACGGCCGTGATGTGGCGCAGATCGGTGTGGGCGACGATCGTATAGGTGTCTGTGTCGGGGGCGTTGCCCAGGTAGAGCAGCGAATGATCGGGCAGCTTCTTCGCTTGCGACTTGCCGGCCAGAAAGGAGACGGGCTCGAGCACGGTCCAGGGGCCGTCGTGCGCGCCGCGATTCGACTCCCAGGCGGCCACGTCGTTTTGCACGTCGGGGCTCAGCAGCCGCTCGCGCGAGACCTTCCCCGCCTCGAGCATTCGTTGCTCGTCGAGAATCGCGCGCCGCGTGCTGGCCACCGCGGGGTCGACGTCGTAGGGGCGATCGACGCGATCGACGCCGGCGAAGACCGCCTGCAGGCTGTAGTAGTCTGCCTGCGCGATGGGGTCAAACTTGTGATTGTGGCAGCGGGCACAATGCACGGTCGAGCTGCAGAAGGTCGACATCGTCGTGGTGACCATGTCATCGCGATCAAGGTTCTGTGCCTCGCGTTTGTCCTGGGTGTCGTCGACGATGCACATCTGCGAGCTTTCGTCCCAGGGGCCCGCCGCGATGAAACCGAGCGCCACGACGCTGCATGCATCTTCCGGAAAGAGCACATCGCCGGCGAGTTGCTCCTGCACGAAGCGGGCGTAGGGCGTGTCGTGGTTGAAGGCCTGGATCAAATAGTCGCGATAAGGCCAGGCATGGGGGCGCGGACGATCCTGATCGTGACCGTGCGTCTCGGCGAAGTGGACCACGTCGATCCAGTGACGCGCCCAGCGTTCGCCATAGCGCGGGCTGGCCAACAGGCGATCGACGACGCGGTCGTAGGCCTCGGGCGAATCGTCCGCGAGGAACGCGTCGACTTCCGCGGGCGTAGGGGGGAGGCCCGTGAGATTGAACGTCACGCGACGGATGAGCGTCCGCTTGTCGGCTTCGGGCGAAGGAGTGAAGCCGTGCTCCTCGAGCGATTGCAGGATGAACACGTCGAGTGGCGTGCGACTCCAGTCCTTGCGCCGCACGGTGGGGATCGGCGCCTGGACGAGCGGTTGATAGGCCCAGTGTTGCGACGTGGTCGAGGCTTCGTCGGCCGAGTCGGGCCAGGCGGCTCCCTGATCGATCCACGCGCGCAGGATGCCAATTTGCTCGGCGGAAAGTGGCTTGCCCTTGGCGGGCATGAGCAGGCCCTCTTCAAGACCGGCGACGTAACGAAGGAGCAGGCTCGCTTCGCTCTTGCCGGGGACGATGGCGCCACCGATCGCGCCGCCGTCGAGCGCGCTGCGCTTCTGGTCGAGCCGGTAATCGCTCTGCTGGGAGTTGGCGTCGTGACAGGAATAACAGGCCGAGGCAAAGATCGGCTGCACGTCGCGCGTGTAGTCGACGGCCCGCCGCGCGGCGGGCGGAAGTGTCGGCTCGCCGGCCAGCGCCGTTGCCGGACCAAGCAGCAGGCCGCAAACGCAGATCAGCAGACGCGCGCTGGACGCAACGTCAGCCATCGACCCGCCGGATTGGGGCGCGCAGCGCTTCGTCATCGTGACCTGTGAAGTGAGCGTGTCTGCTGCCCGCGGAGACGGCAGAATGCCGTCCCGTAGTTCCCGAAAATGCCTCCGGCATCAATATACCAGTCGCTGCAGCGGGATGAAGCAAATGGTTGATGAAAGTCGCGAGAAGTCGGGTTACCCGCGGGAGCGGCTGGTCCGTTCGAGCCACTGCTCGGCAATCGAGCGCAGGGGGGGCTCGTCACGTTCCGACTCGACAAAGTAGTGCCGTTCGATCCGTTCGATCGAGGCGACCAGGTCTCGCCGGCCGTCATCTCCCAGGCCATCGTTCAATTCGATGTCGCGGAGCAGACCCAGCACGGTAAAAGCGTTGACCGGCTCGGGCATGGCAAATCGGGGGGCCTTGGTCTGCGTCTGCCGGTTGGCGGTCAGGCGTCGGACGGCTACCCCCCCGATGCATAGGGCGGCGACCGCACTCCCCAGGATCCATAGATAGGCGTAGCTTGTGCGGCCGTAGCTCTGTTCGAGCGAGATGGTCGGTTCCACGGCGGCCAGATCGGCGTCGACGTACCGCTGGTAGGTCAGTTTCGCGTCGGGGAGCTTCGACGTGGCGAAACTGAAGGTCTGGGGCTTCGACTCCGCCTCCTTGGCCTGCATCGAAACGAGCCACACGCGCTCGGAGGTGATCGTCGTGGCGTCCGACTCCTTATCGAACTCGGCCACGGAGACCCCCTCGTCGACCGTGTCGATGACGTCGAAGCCGGCCGGGGCGAGCTCGATCAATTCCGACAACTCGGGCACGAGGCCATGCGCGGTGGCCTTCACCTCGAGCACGAGCTTGCCATCGACGGCCTGACGTTCGTCGAGCGTCTGCACGATCGAGACGTTCGACCTGGGGCGCGCCGGCGGCGTATCGGAGTGGGCGTCGACCGGCAGGGCAGGGGACTCGACCGGGATGATCGCATAGCCCGACGTATCGAGGAAATCGAGGTTCAAACGGAGCGGAGGGAGCTTGTCGACCTCGGGCCCGCGGGCCTTGAGCAGCAGGTAAGCATAGGGAGTCACGCGCCAACCGTATTCGGGGAGCGCTTTCGAGGTAACGTTGGGATCCTGGAACGTGATCGAAACGATCTCGAAGTGCTCGTCGAGCGCTTGATGCGTGGCCTCGCTGAAGCGGTCGCGATAATCCTCGGTCGGGCGGCCGTAATTGTAAGAGTAGTAGTTGCTCGCGTTCTGATTCTGCAGATAGCGGCCGAAGCCTCCCGACTCGCGCTCGATCTCTTTCGTGTGAACCAGGTTCACATAGACACCAAAGGCCTTGCCGTGCCCCACGTCGGCACTGCCGTCGACCTCGGTTTCGAGCTTGATCTCGGCCACGAGGTCGTCGTAGTAGTCGAGTACTTTGCGGGCCTCGCGCGCCAGCTTGTGATCCCCCACGATCTCGAAGCCGGTGCGCAGGTAACGAAACTTGAGCTCGGCCTTCGACTGGCTCAACCGGGTAAAGAGATGGTTGGCGAATTCGGCCATGTGGCGTTCGGCGGCATCGCCGGGCAACGATTCGATGGCCTGGCGAATCGAGGCGGGCTGGCGCAGGTCGGGGACCTTCGAAGCGGTCACGCGTCCGAGATCGACCGAACCGAGACTGGCGTAGTACCACATCTCGTAGACCTCGGCCGATTGCTGGTCCTCGGGGATCGAGGGCAGGGCGGCGGCGTACATCTCGGCCGCCTGGGCAAAGAGCTGCATCGCCGCGTCGCGGTTGGCCGAGAACTCGGAATTCGGCGAAATCTCCTGGCGATAGTCGTTGAGATCGAAACGCACGGCCGCCTCGGCCAACTGTAGGGTCCAGTCGTCGGGGTGCTTCTCGCGGGCGCGGGCCACCACCGCTTCGGCCACCTGGTAGCCGTGCTCGACCTCGGCTTGAATGTCCTTTTGCTTGCGCTTGGTCTTGTTCTTTTCCTGCACGGCGGGCGTGCGCCAGACGGTGGCCAAGTTGCGGCGCATATCCTGGATCAGGCCGGCGAGCGTCTTCGGCGCAAGCACGTCGATCGTGCCGAAGACCTGCTCGAGGGTCTCCAGGCGATAGACTTCCGCCTGGCTGTGCGAGGCCGTGAACGCCTGCACGATCAGCTTCTCGTCGAGATCCTCGATCGGCAGCGCACGCAGCCGCTCGGTCCACTCGGCCAGTTCCTTCAGATTGCGCTCCTGCTTCGAACGCGTCAGGGGGATGCTTTCGGCACGTTGCTCGTATCCCCAGATGTACATGTAAGGGGTGTTCGAGCCACGATCGGCGTTGGGGTCATGATTGCGCGCCCAGACGCGGAGAAACTCGTGAGCCAGCTCGCGTCCCATCTCGGGGTCGGTCTGAGCCAGACGCTCGATGTAGGGGAAGGCCTGCTCCTCTTCGTTCCCCTTGAGGTAAAGTTGCGAAAAGACCGCGGCAAAACGGGCCTGTAGGCTTTCGTCGACCAGGGCCAGCCATTCGTCGCTCGGTCGCACATCGAGGAGCTCGCCCGTCGAAATGGCGGCGAGCATGCCATTCATCTGCGGATAGAGATTCTGTCCGGCTTCGTCCTCGATATAGAAGAAGTTGCCGTACCGATCGCGGCGCCACTGCGGCCCCAGACGATTGCGATCGTCCATCTTGTAGGTGACTTGCGCCTCGCGGAGCCAATTCGTGGCCAGCAGGTTCAGCGTCTCGCGCCACTCTTGGGCGGTCTCGGGAGCGGCGCGCAAGAGGGCCTCGACGGCGGTCTTTTGCAGTTCGAGCGTCTTGTGTCGATGCTTGGAATCGTTGGGGTAGGTCTGCAGCCCGTGCGAGATATGCGTGCCGATGGTTCCCAGGATCTCGCGCCCTCGATCGAGCCGCTTCGAGAAGCTTTCATCGAGCCAGCGCTGGCCGAGCTCTTCGCGCAGACGCGGCGCCAATTCGACGGCGCGGCGCAGCGCTTCTTCCTTCTGCGTCTTTTGCTCGCGTCCTTCTTCCTTCTCGGCGGCCAGCACTTCTTGCAGGGCGGCCCAGGCTTGCTCCAGGTCGGGGGTCTTCTTGTTCTTCGCGTGCAAGGCCAGGTAATGCCGCGCCAGGAGATTCAACGCCTCGCGGTCCCCCGCGCCACGTGCCTCGTCGAGTGTTGGCAAGAATTCTCCGGCGCGTACCTCCTCGCCGGCCGACATCAACAGTTGGGCGAGTTGTCGGCGATCCAACACGGGGGTATCGCTCCCCTCCGGTTTTGCTGCGAAGGCGGCGACCAGCGCATCGACGTCGTGGCCGCCGGCAACGAGCTGCTGCGACAGCGTCCCCAGCCGCGCGAAGCTCTCCTGGTTCAGCGGCGTGGGGGAGGCGAGCGCGAGGCCGACGACGTCGCTCACGCCGAAGAGATTCTTCTCCATCATGGCGGCGCCGGGACCTTGCCCGGCGGCGGCGAGCGCCTGACGCAGCGCCACGGGGTCGGTACTGCCGAAGGCCAATTGCTGCAGGGCATTGATATCGATGGGACGCTGCGCGCCTTGCGGGCCGGCGAGGAGCGCGGCGAGCATTTGCCGGTAGATCGCCTTGGCCTCGAACTTGGGCAGCGACGCGAGCAACGATTTCACGTCGCTCCAGCGGCCGAGCGTCACGTCGCGCTGCAGCCTGGTGAGTTGCTCCGTGAACTGCTTCGCCGCCTGGGCGAGCTCCTCGGGGGAGGGGCCCTTTTTCTTCGCTTCGTCTTCGGCCCCCTTGGCTCCTTCAGCCGGTTTGCCGTCGGCGGGTTTACTCTCGGCCGGCTTGGGCTCTTCCGGCTTGGATGGGGCTGGTTTTGCCTCGGCAGCAGGCGCGGCGGCAGGTTGGTCCTTAGCAGGCTTGTCCTCGGCTGGCTGTTCCGCATCATTCTCAGCTTCGGCGGCCTTGGCAGCCGCGGCGGCCTCTTCGGCCTGCGCCTCGTTCCAGACTTTCAGAATCGTCGAGGGCCGACGGTCGAACTGCAATTGCTGGATCTGCTGCAGACGCTGCTGTTGAGCTTGCCCCTCGGGCGTCGAGGCGTCGAGCTTCCCCTCCTCGGGACCGTCGCCATCCTCGTCTTCATCAAGCGCACTAGAATCCCCAAGGGCTTGCACGGGCACGGCCGAGCCGACGGAAAGTCTGGCATTCGACAGGACCCGCGCGGCCGGGGCGACGACCGTCTGGGCCTGGACCGAGGGCGCGCAGACGAACACGACAAGCGCGGTGAGCGCGACGCGGTAGCTCATCGAGGGCCTCTTCACAAAGTCGAGCCAGATCGCGACGGCCGATTCCAGGTGGCGATCACGAACCTTGATTGTCGGGAGGTGGGCCGCTGCCCGCACCACGGGCGTCATTCTCGCCGTGATTCGGATTCTTCCCCGGCTTCTTGCATTGGCCCTTCTTCTTGCAGTTGTTGCTGCAGCATCCCTGGCACTGGCTGGGGAGAGGGAGCGCCTGCAAATCGGCGAGATCCATCCGTGCCAGGCGAATGGCGGCTTCGAGATCCTGGCTGTGGCGCTCGAGGTCGGCGTCCTGCCCCGACTCGCCGGCTCCTTCGGCCAGCAGGCGATAGTTTTGGCGCGCCGCTTCGATCTGCGGCTCCCACTCGTCGCGCGGCTTTCCTTCGAGTCGCATGAGCCAGGTCAGGTAGTATTGGGCACTCGCCAGCGACTCGCGCGTTTGCTTGAGCAGTCGGGGATCGGCCTGCGGTTCGGCCGATAGATCGGCCAGCAGCGTGGTCAACTCATCGTAGCCGCCGGGAAGATCCTTGCCGCTCATCTGCGCCTTGGCGCGCGCCAGACGGACGCGCCGCGCGACGTCGGCACGTTCGGGCGGAAGCAGGGCGAGCGCCGCATCGTACTTCTTGACCGCGGCCGACCAATCCCACGCCGCGACGTCTTCTTCGGCCGCGGCCAACAGGCGATCGGCCTCGTCGAGCGCCAGACGCGCTTGACCGGGGCCGTAGTGATACGCGCCGACGGCGGCCGGCACGGCCAGCCAAACGAGCAAGAATGCAGTCCTCATCGCTCTTCCTCCCCGCGATAAGTGTGAATCTCGAATGAATCGATCCAGGTGCGTGCGGCAGGCCGGCACAAGACTCTATGATAACGCCCCGCTCGGCGACGAGGCAAATTCCTGCTGCTGGCGCCGGGCCGTGTCGATCGGCGCGACACGTGTAACATCCGTGCCGCACGGCACCCCCGGTTTCCAGGTCGTCCCCCAGGCCTGTAACAACACGGGCAACAGCGCATAGACGAGGGCCCCGATGGCACATGCCAGCAGGGCGTATTCCCGGCGCGTAAGCTGCTCGAAGCGGCTGGCGTCGACGTTCTGCGTCATGGTGCGCAGGGTATCGGTGGCGATGTGCTGTTCGTTGCCGTTGTGATACACGCCACCCAACCGAGCGGCGACCTGACGCAGCGTCGAGGTGTCTTGCCGCGACTGGTGTCCGTCGATGAAGGTGCCGACAAGCGGATCGCCCACGCCGACCACCAGCACGTGCGATACCGAGACTGGCAGTGCCGGCATGCCGGTGGCCGGCACCGTATCGCCGTCGCTCAACAGCACGAGCGTGGTGCTCTTCGGCTGCCAGGGACGAGCGATCTTGGCGGCTTCCTCCAGTCCGTCGAAGATGCGCGTCTGCCCGACCTCGAACGCGTAGTGCATGGGCAGGTCGCGCAGGATGTTCTCGACGACCGCCATGTCGCTCGTGTCGACGACGACCGGTTTGGCGCCGTTGTACACGGCCACCACGCTGATGAGAAACTGGCCGCTGATGCTGCGCTGGAAGAGCGATTCGATCAGGTCGGCCGCGCGTTGCGTGCGGCTTTGCTTGTGCGTGGGGCCGGCATCCTGCAGACGCATGCTGGGCGAGACATCGAGCACCAGCATGAGATGCCGCTTCTCGTTGTCGGCGATCTTCTCTGCCGCGTGGACCTTGGGCTGAAGCAGATAGAGGGTGCTCAGCCCCCAGGCGAGCGCGGAGAGGGAGAGTACGCGCGCCAGCGGGGCAAATCTGGCCCAGGCACGGGGGCGTTCTCCCGGCCCGAAGCTGAGCTGCGCCAGGCGACGCACGCGACGCGCGTGGAGAAGCTCGGCGCCCAGCGCGAAGATGGCCACGATCAAGGCAGCGGCTTCGGCTACCATGGCGTGTACCTCAATCCGAACAGGCTCAAGGTACCGGCGCCGACGAGCGAGAGGCCGATCAGGGCATAGGGGGCGAAATCATCCATGGCCTCGGCCTCGACCTTTTCGAGCCGCGTCTGCTGCATGGCGTCGATGCGCCGAAAGACCGCCTCGAGCCCCGCGCGATCGCCGGGCTGAAAGATCTCGCCCCCCGTCAGTCCCGTGAGATTCACGATCGGCGCGGGGGCATCTCCTCCCCCAATGTGGACGGCGTAGATCGCGATATTGTCGGCGGCAAACAGGGCGGCGAGCTCCTCGTCGTTGCCGCCGCCGAGATCGAAGCTGTCGCCGTCGGAGACGAGGATAATCATGCGATCGCCCTCTTCGCGACTGGTCAGCACTTGGCGGCAGGCCAGCAGTGCCTTGCCGATCATGGTGCCGCCGAACCAGGGGGGCGCCACCTCGGGCCGCATGAAGGGGGGGCTGCAGCGGATAGCCGAGGGATCGCTCGTCAGCGGCACCCAGTGCAGCACGTTGTTGCCGAAGAAGGTCAGCCCGAACGCGTCCCCGTGGCGATAGTCGAGAAACTCGTTGATCGCCGCCATCGAGGCGTCGTAGCGCGTTCCTTCGCCGAAGGGGGCGGTCATGCTCCCCGAGACGTCGACGCAGAACTCGATGTTCGTCAGCGCGCGGCGCGTTTGCGGTTGGCCCAGTTTTTGCGGACCCGCCAGCAAGACGATGACCACGCCCAGCAGGAGCGCCGGAAGACACTCGGCCAAAGCGATGGGAAAACGCATCCAGTGCGAGCGGCGGCGCGGAGCGTGATCCCAGGGGAGCACGACCCGGTGCCCCTCGTGACGCCAGACGCGCACGAGGAGCGCGATCGGAAAGACCAGCAGCAGGAGCATCGCGGGATGGGTAAAGCTCATCGCGCCATCTCCGCGGCTGGCTGGAGGGCGTCCTGGTCGGCCGGCAAATCTTGGTAGGGACGCAGCAGCGCGGCGAGGTCGACCGACTCGCGCGCCGTCGGATGATGGAGCCACAGTTCGAGCTGCCGCAACATGGCGCCCGCCTCTTCGTGCTCGCGCAGCCGTGCCATGGCATCGGCCGCCTTGAGGTTCTCGAGTTGCAGGCGACGCCGCCAGTAGGTCAAGAGCAGGCGTTCCAGTTCGGCGCGGCTTTCCGGCGCCAACTTGCCCTGCAGGGCTTCTTCGACCATCGGCCGCAGACGCTCGGCCAGGGTGCGCGGCCGTTCGACCGCGGCGGCCTGCGCCTGCTGGTGACGACGCCGCGCGAAAAGAATCAGGGCGAGACCCACGAGCCAGACGATCGTCGCGGCGATCATGAGCTGACGATAACCGCCGACCTGGGGAATCTCGGTGGCGGCCAGTTCGTGCGGCGCGACGTGGCCCGTGGGGAGCGCGCCCGAGATCTCGACTTCGAGCGGTGGCAGGTCGTCGGTCGAGGAGCCGTCTTTGCGGCGCAGATAATCTCGCAGCGAATATTTGCCCGGTTCGAGACCAAAATAGGCGAAGTCGTAGCGCCAGCGATCGCCATGCGGATAGGTCGCCTCGATGCGCAGCACGAGCGGCAGCGTGCGATCGTCCCACGGTCGGGCTTCGAGCTCCGTTCCGGCGAGAATCACGTCGGACAGGCGCGCCGTCAGTCCCACCTTCGACGGCGGGGGCACGGGCGCCTCGGCGGCCGTGGCCGACCAGGCCGACGCGCCGGCCCAGACGACGAGCGCCACGCAGCGCGTCAGGCGACGAAGGTCGAGATTCGAGCAGACTTGCTTCATGGGTCAGCGGGCTCCCCGGCCGAGCAGGCCTCGCGCGCGGAAGAAGTATCGCAGCCGATGCGCGAAGGGTTGCTCCGTATCGATGCCGAGGCAGTCGATCGCGGCCCGCTTCAGTTCGCGCTCCGCTTGCTTCGGATCGAGCCACGACGCGCGACCGTGGGTTACGAACGGTTCGCCGGTTTCCGCCTCGCGAGCGCGGAAGAACCCGGCGCCGCGCAGGCCCTCTTCGGCCGGGTCGCGGAAGTGGAGCACGGCGCAGTCGTGTTGCTGGCCTATACGTTTTAAGACGGGGAGCGCGGCCGGGTCGTGCAAGTCGCTCAAGACGACGATCAGCGAGCGCTGCTTCAAGCTGGGGCCCAACTCGCGCAGACGGTGGGCCAGGCAGGTCGATTCGTCGTAGCGGTAGGTCCGCAGCCGGTGCAGCCATTGCAGCGCGATATCGCGCGACATAGTGGGCTGGATGTGCAGTTGCCGGCTGCCGACGGCCAGGAGCCCGACGGGACTGACTCGCTCGAGGCACGCCAGGGCCACGCCCCCGGCCACGAACACGGCCGTTTCGTACTTGCTGCGCTTGCCCGAGCGCACGGTCATCGAGGCCGACGTGTCGACGAGCAGGTAGACCGGCATCCGCTTGGGGGTTTCGTACTCCTTGACGAAGAGCTTGCCCATCCGCGCGGTGACGCGCCAGTCGATGGCGCGAATCGAATCGCCCGGCTGATAGGGGCGCGACTGCACGAACTCGACGCCGCTGCCCAGGAAGGGAGAGCGATCGGTGCCGTAGTTGAGGCTATCAGCCAGGCGTTTCACGGCCACGTGAAACTGCCGATAGTCGAGCAAGCGATGGTCGCGGATGACCCCTTCCATCATCTCTCTCCACCCTAGCGCGCGAGCGAAGCGGCGTGGCCATTCTTCTGCGGAGCCCCGCCGAGGTCGCCCAGGATCGATTGCAGCACGTCGGTCGTCGTGTAGCCGTCGGCGAGCGCTTCGTAGTTCAAACGCATGCGGTGCAGCAGCACGTCTTCGGCCAAGGCATACAGATCCTCGGGCACGACGTAGTGCCGGCCATGAATCAAGGCCCGAGCACGCGACGTCTTGACCAGCGCAATGCCGGCGCGCGGGCTGCATCCCAACTCGATCTGCGGGTGCTTGCGCGTGCGATGCACCAGCTCGACCACGTGATCGGTGAAGGTCTCGCTGACGTGAATCTGATGCGCCACTTCCATGGCGCGGACGAGATCCTCGCTGGTCGCCACCGGCTGATGCTCGAGCACGTCGAACTCGGTGCGTGCAATGGCGCCGGCCTGCTCGCGGCGAATGCCCAGCAAGGCGTTGCGTTTGAGGACTTCTTTCTCCTCGGCCGGCGTGGGGTAGCCGAGTCGATGGCAGAGCAAGAAGCGGTCGAGTTGCGCTTCGGGCAGCTCGAACGTGCCGGCCTGCTCGACCGGGTTCTGCGTGGCAATCAGCAGGAACGGAGCGGGCAGCGGATAGGTTTCGTTGCCGATCGTCACCTTGCGTTCCTGCATGGCTTCGAGCAGGGCGCTTTGCACCTTCGGGGCGGCGCGGTTGATTTCGTCCGCCAGCAGCAGGTTCGTGAAGATCGGACCCTTGTGGGTGCGGAACTCATTGGTCCGCTGATCGAGGATCTCGGAGCCGACGATGTCCGAAGGCAACAGGTCGACCGTGAATTGAATGCGGCTGAATTGGAGATCGATCGAGCGCGAGAGAACCGAGACGAGCAAAGTCTTGGCCACGCCCGGTACCCCCTGCAGCAGCAGGTGGCCGCCGGTGAACAGCGCGATCAGCATCCGCTCGACGACGGTGTCCTGACCGACGACGACCGTGGCGATGCGCTCGCGCACCTTACGGATGAATTCGAGCGTCTCGAGCGGGATCTCGCCCGCAGGCGAGTCCGGCTGTACTGATGCCGACATGGCGACGAGCCCCTGCTGTTCCGGAGAAGGGTAGAGCGACGCGGCGAACGCGGCGACCCCAGGTGCGAACCGGGCGCCGACGTAAGCGCAGTATATCTTCGTCCGCCGCGCGACTCCAAAAGAATTCGCGCGGCCAAGCATCGCTCCGGTGCCGTTACTCCGCTCCGGTCGCTTCTATTGGTTCGAGTCGACCGAGACATGCACCGCGTGTTGCCCGCCGCGAGTTGCTCTCACAAGATGACGATCCCCGTTCCTAGCGGCCTCCTTCACGGCCGAATTCCAAACTCCCGCTTCAGGGCCTCGGCAATCTGCTCCGCCACCCAGCGGTTTCCTGCCGGCGTCATGTGGCCAAACCAGTCGGGAAAAAACAGCGGTGCGGATTCGTCCGGCGACATCGCGTGGACGGCCGTGATCAAGTTGAGCACCCGAATGCCCCGCTGCGGCGCACGATCGATAAGCGGCTCCACGAGTTGTTCGTTTCCCGAGCGGTAGGCAAACTCAGGCTGGAGGACCAGCAGTATCGGCACATGCGTCTTGTCTTGCAGCTCGCTAAGCCGATCCACCAATAGGGCCGCAATATGACTTGGAGGGATGCCGTCGTTCTCCGGACATTCAACCGCCCAGCCTGCTTCGGAAAGATAGACCCCTGGGGCAGCCCGCAAGAAAACAGCATCCAGCAGATGGCTATAGCCAATGGTTTCCCAAAGTGCGCCCATGCCATCGTCCAGGTGGGAACGCGGGACCGGAACGTTTCGCAACTGCAGTCCGCTCGACTCCAAATAGAAATAGGGCTTCCAGGCGAAGCGATACGCCATCTTGCAGCGACGTACATTGTCTGGAATCAACGAAACCACAAGACACTCTGGGTTGGTTGTTGGTGCCAGCACCAACTCCTCCGCTCGCAGCACGGTCTGATCGAAGCCATAACCGTCAACCCCAGCGTTGACGACCGGCCGCCGCAAGGCACGTTCGAGGTACGCAGGCCAGGTTTCGTCGTCGGAAACGAATTCGCAAAATGTAAAGGAATCGCCGACTGCGACGATCGGCCGCGTCTCGCTAAAGTCTTTGAATCCGCCATTGCTGCGCAGACCAAACGCGTCGATAGTGACCTGTGCCGGCACGTTCCAGCGGTGATCCACCTTTGTGTTCGGTGTCGGCAGCCAGCCGAGCCGCGGATGGTACTGATGCGCCTGGCTCGAGTTCAACAACGTGATCAGTTCACGGCGCGGACTGGCCAACGAGAACACCCTTCCGCGAACAACTCGCACCACCAATTCACCGAGGACCAACGGCACGAGCAGGCCCAACAAGAGAGCGGCTAGTCGGAACGAGAGCCTCTTGGTTGCATTCTTGCGCGACGGTGGAGTGAGAGACTCGTCCGGTGCTCGAGAAGATGACTGGCTGTCAAGTTTCATGCCGTGGGTTGAGCGATGCTTGGAGCCAAGACGCTCTGAAATGCAAGTTGGCCGAGGCTTTCCAGCCTGCCGGCGGACGAATTCCAGAATAACAGCGTGAGGCAACCGTTGCTATCGGAAGTCCAGGAGGACTGCATTCTCGGATTTTGCGAACCTTGGGGGCGCTAGCGTTCGTAGTGATGGATGGTCGCTGTTCTTGCGGCCGTTGCATCGGACCAGGGCTGGCTCATGGAAGAACTTTCTTTTTGGATAGAGCCCCTGGCATGTCTGATTCAGAATTGGCGCCACTGGCTGCCGTTTTTTCCCAAGCTCCCCTCCGCGCTCTCGCCGATCAGATCGCCTGGAAACCCACCCTCGGACTCACATGACTTTGCAGTCCTCCTGGCGCACCGTCGGCCGGTGACGCTCGGGAACCGATCAGCAAGCGCGAAGGGAGAGATGACGAAGCACGGCGGCGCGTCGCTTGCCGAAGAAAGCACGGCAAGGACGCGCGCCCATGCTGCCTCGATTTCGCGACTTAGAATCCAATGTTGTCCGTCTCCTCGAATCCACTCGCCGAATCTTCACCGAAGTCGTACATGCCCCAGTCGTCGCCGGCGCCGCCGACCAGCGTGTCGGCGTCGTTGTCCGTATCATTGACGGTGTCTTCCGGTATCAAGCGGAAGTCTTCGTCGATCGGGTTCGGACCGATACCTTTGATGTTGTCGACGCGTTCTTCGAAATCGTTCTCGGATTGCCATTCCGTCAGGATCACGTCAATAGCCATCATGATGAACGCGAAGTTAGACGGAAGATCGATTTCCCCGGAGATGACGATGTCGTCGTCAGCACCGCCGTCGAGCAAATCGGCGCCGTCGCCGCCAGCGATAATGTCTCGTCCGTCCCCGCCGAAGATCGTGTCGTTGCCACCACCACCCCATAAGAGGTTGGCTTGCGAATTCCCCGTAATCATATCGTTCTGATTGTCGTCGGAGGCAAATACCCCTTCGATGCCCGTCCCGCTGGATAGCGTAAGGCTGAGATTGCCTAGGCTCACCGTTTGCGTCGAAGTGCAGCTCAGGTCGATGGTCAGCCCTCCACCAGTAAATCCGTCGAAGCCAAGAATGTCGTACTCACCCGCAACACTTCCGGCTTCGATGATCGTATCACTGCCGAGTCCAGAACCGGTGAAATTGTACCAGTCGCTCCCCGCGCCCCCTGCCAACGTATCGTCACCTGCTCCACCCTCGAGTAGATTGGTTCGAGCATTCCCGGTAATCGAATCTGAATAGGCAGTTCCAATCACGAACTCGAACGCGTCGTCGGCGTTTAAGTTCAAGTCCAAGGCTCCGGAAGCGACCGTTTGCGACGTATCGCTCAAATCCAACGAGATGCCTGTGTTGAAAGCCGGGAAATACAACATGTCTGCGTCGTCATTGAACGCTCCTGTCCCTTCGACAAGGGTATCGACACCAAGATCTTCGCTGGCGGTGCGTATAAACGCATAGAGGTCGTTTCCTGCCCCACCTGCGAGCGTGTCGTCGCCCACGTCACCCGCCATAAAGTCATCGTACGCACTTCCGATGAGCGAGTCATTGCCATCGCCACCCCTGAGGTAGACGGTTTCAATCTCGGTGAAGTCGTTGGCCGCCGTTACGTCTTGGCAGTCAATGGTATCGTCTCCACCCTCACCCAGCGCCAGGATGCTGGTTACGTCATCGGCACGGACATTGTCGCCCATAGGACGTCCATCGAAGATTTCGATGTTTCCGTCCGTCACAATCAGATAATTGATCGAGCTGACGGTGTCATAGGTAATCGCGATTTCGTTCGCGGCGCCATCACCGACGACCGTCAACTGCCCGGCGCTGAAGAAAGCGGATGCGGTTAGCAGCCAGCGCGATTCGAGCGGCTCGAGCCGCAACATAGATCGGGACAGAAAGAGTACACGTGTCTTGCGATTCGAGATGGGTGAGCGATGATGACGAAACATGTGGAGTCCTCCTGCTTAAGGGACACACAATCGGCCACACCGCGCTGCAAGTACGCACCGCCGGCGCAATTGCGCGCGAGAACACTGATGCACGCAAAACACTACGCAGAAAGAGAAGCTTGTCGAAGCATTGCCCAGAGAATCATTGCTGCCCAGAAGCGATTTCGTCCCCTGACCATAGAAACCCGCGAGTTGATCTCGCGCGGTGGCCAGCCCATTCAGAATGAAACCGCGTCAATGCGCGATACTAGCGAATGAAAACGCAAATGCAATAAAAAAATCTTCAGTGGCACGGGCTGCGGGCGCGTGGCTTGGTGGGGAAGCAGCCGTGATGTTACCGCTATGCAGGACGGTCTGCGCGGTTGTGCTGGGCGATTGCCATGTGGTGCTATTGCGGTCGCGTCGGCAGACGGAAGGGTTCGATCTTGGCCGGTGAGATCATGTGCGGCCGGGGCGGTTGTTTGGCCGCGGGCTTGGCGGCAGTGGGGGTGGCGACTGGGGCCGGGGCCGCCGGTTTTAAACGCGCTAGCCTTTCTTGCGTGTCGCGCGAATCGCCACTGCGCGCCATTTCATGGCGCAGCATGGACTCGGCTTCTGCATGACGTCCCAGGGTCGAGAGGCAATAGGCCGCTTGATAGGCCACCAGCGGATGCGCGTAGCCGCTGCGCCGCGCGGCAGCGAGTTGATCGAGGGCCGGCTGCCAGAACCCACGACTCGACAGCACGACCGCCGCCATGAATTCGGCAAAGCCCCGCGACAACTCGACCTTGCTCGCCGAACGGGCGGTGAGCTCGACGGCCTCATCCGTGCGATCAGCCAGGAGCAACTCTTCGCAACGCGCTTGCAGCGTCGCGGCGGCCGAGGCTGGCGGTGTCGCCGCCGCGGCCTGAGATGGGATCGCCCCGGCGGACGCCGGCAGCCCCGCGTTGACTTGGAACTCGCCCACCTGCCAGGCAGCGCCATCGGCAGCCGGCGCGACCGCGGTCCTGGTCGCCGTGGCGGTATCCGAACCGACGGCGCCATGGCGCAGGATCGGCTCCAAGGCGGCCAGGTATTGCGGGATCTCCGGGTTTTGCGGTTCGAGCGCCAGCCATTCTTCGAGGATCGGTTGGGCTGCGTGCAGATCGCCATTCGCCAGGCGCGAGACGCTCAACCAGCGCAGGCACATGGGGCCTCGACAGCCACCCTGGTAGGCCGTTTCGAGATAGGCGGCGGCGGAAATCCAGTTCTGGCGATGTGCCTCGATCGCGCCCCGCACGGCGCTGCGAAACGCCTCGCGTTGGGGCATGTCGGCGGGCAACTCGTCGACGACGGCCAAGGCACGCTGGCCATCCCCCAGGCGCACCAGGATGTCGATGAGCCGCATCTGAATGCGTTGGACGCGGCCGTGCCGCTGGAGATGTCCTTCGAGCACGTTGCGTGCGGCGGCCACGTCTCCTTTCATCTGCAGCAGCAGCGAAAGGCAGATCGTGGCCACCTGGGCTACTTCGGCCACGTGCCACGTCTCGGGATTGATCTGTCCGTAGTCGACCGCCGTGCGGTAGGACCGCGCGGCGAGATCCTGGTGTCCCTGGGCCTGCAGGAAGCCCCCCATCACGCACAGCAACTGTGCGTCGAAGGGAAAGACTTCGAGCGCGGTCAGGCACGTCGCGATGCGCGCGTCGAGCGTCTGGTGCGCGGCACACGACTCGGCCAGCAGGCCGTAGTAGCCTTCGAGCATCTCGGTGGAGCCGCGTTCCGAGCGTTCGACCGCCGCGCGATAGCAGCCGGCGGCCTGCTTCGTCTGTCCCAGGTTCACCAGCGCGTCCCCCAGGGCCAGCAGCAGGCGCGGCTGTTCTCCTTGCTCGCGGATCTCGAGCTCCACGAGGCGGACGTCGCGCTGCGCTTTCAGCTTCTTGAGCTCGGCCTGATGATCTCGCGCGGGACGATGAATCCGCCACGGGGCGATTTCGATGGCCAGCCCTTGATCGATGATCGAGCGACGCATCGATTCCCGCACGCGCCCGGTGAAGGTTAGCCCGCGCATCTTCGGCACGAGTCGAATGCGGCCGACTTGCTCGGCGTATTGCGATGCGGGGGCCGCCGGGACCGAGACCATCAAGACGTAGGCCTTGGTCAGATCGACGATCGTGTCGAGGGCGCGGCGCAGGTCGGGGGCCGATGCGGCGTCGAGAGTCTCGCCCGCGTCGAGCCACAGCACCCAGGTCCCTCGGCAGGCGTCGTAGGCGGCGTTGCGCGGCGCGGAAAAATCGTCGCTCCAGGGACGCACGATCTGCCGCGCGCCATAGCGGGCGACAACGTCGAGCGTCTTATCGGTCGAACCCGTGTCGACCACGACAATCTCGTCGGCGATCGCGCGCACGCTTTCGAGCGTGGCTTTCAGGCCCTCGGCATCGTCGCGCACGATGATGGCGACGGACAAGGCGCGGTGCAGTGGCGAAATCGGCAACCCGGACATGGCAGAATCCCTTCCTCCCTGGCACGCTCGCAGTGAGCGCAGGCGCAAGCGCGGCGGCGCTTGGGCAGAAACCGAAGCGGCGGCAGTGTAATTGGCCTGCGCCACTGCTCAAAGGGCGCTTTTCGCTAGCAGGGCGTGATAGCACGCATGCTGGAACTCAGCGTGCGCGACCAAGGTCGGGTAGCACCGATCATTTTGCGGAAGGGGCTTGGCGACTACACACGACGTCGAGTCGCAAAATGGTCGGTGTTGCGCAGCAACCCGAGGATTGGCGCGATTTTACAAGACAACCGGCAAGTGCCCTGCCCCGCATGTCCTTTTGTCGCTGCACGACGGCACGATGCAGAGACTTTTCCCATCTCGATTGAAAAACGAACGAAGCGCTACGAAGCCAGCGCTACCCAGATCTCGATGCCCCCCATGCCAGTCTGTGGGTTGAAGTCTTCGCTGTAGCGCTCGAAGCTGGGGGATTCGGCCGGCGTGTGCCCCGAGTTCGGCAGCCACTTCGACCAGATCGCCTCGAGCGTCTCGGAGATCTTCGAGACGTGTCCGCGATGCGTGAACACCGCGTAACGCGCGGCGGGCAGTTGCACCTGCGTGAAGTTCCGCGGCAGCGTTCCCGTGTCGGTCACTTCGATGCCGGCCAGATAGTCGAAGCCGACGCCCGGCTTGTAGTTCCAGCAGACGCCGTACGACGCCTGCCCCACCTGGCTCGGCGAATTGCCGAGTTGCCGCGCGAGTCGCTCCCACTGCGTGGGAATGTTGACGCGCGTCTCGAAGGTGTACGTCTCGTTCAGTCCGGCGACCAGACGCTCGCGCCCCCGCTCGAAGCGCGGCGGGTCGAGCTTGTAGCGTTCAATCTCCGCGGCTAGGCGTTCCTCGCGCTCGCGTATCTCGGGCGTGGCATGCTCACCAAAATCCTCGAGGGTGTAAACCGGCCGGATTTCGATCTCCGAATCGGTGAGCATCGGGTTGGGGCAGCGCTTTACCCATTCGATGGCCTCTTCCATCGACTTGACCTGCCACATCCAGTAGCCGGCGACCAGCTCTTTCGTCTCGGCAAAAGGCCCGTCGATGACCGTGCGGTTCTTGCCCGAGAAGAGCACTCGTTTGCCGGCCGAGCTGGGGTGCAGTCCTTCGCCGGCGAGCATGATGCCCGCCTTGACCAGCTCTTCGTTGTAGCGGCCCATCTCGTTGAGCAGCTCTTCGCTGGGCATCACGCCCGCTTCCGAATCCTGGGTTGCCTTGACCATGACCATGACTTTCATGGGGGGAATCTCCCGGTGCTGTGGATGCTTGTGAGTTCTAGTCGCGAGGCGCCACTTGCTTGCCTAGCGCCAAGGTGAATATCCCGGGTTGCCGCAGGCCCAGGGCGATCCACATAACGATGCCCAGGAGGATCGGAAAGTAAAACAGATCGCTGATTCGCACGTGTGTCATCACCGCGCCGCCGAGGTAGCCCGTCAACAGAATCGCGGCGACGAAACCTGCTCGCGGCACCAGGAACAAGAGGGCCAGGGCGATCTCCAAGACGCCGATCTTCATGATCAGGTCGTTGGTGACTCCCATCTTGTCGAACATCTCGGCTTTGCCTTCCCACTCGATGAATTTGGGAACCCCGCTCGCGCCGATCAGGAACAGCGAGATGAGCACACTCAGAACCCAGCCGATGATGCGTGGTGTTTTCGAGGACATGGTGTTGTGCTGACCTGAACTGAAATGGATTGCCTGTGATTTTTTGTCTACGATTGTGGCGCTTCGCCCGGCACCATCACCATCCAACCGACATTGAATCGATCGGTGACCATGCCATAGCAGGGAGACCAGAAGGTCTTGCCGAGCGGCATATCGGCGTTGCCGCCGTCGGCCAGGGCGTTGAACGTTTTGTGAGCGGCAGCCTCATCCGCCATGGTCAGCGCCAGGCGGAATCCGTCGAACTTCGATTGGTCGTCGCAGCCGTCGGAGGCCATGACTCGGCAGTTTCCCACGACGAACGAGGCATGCATCACTTTCGTCTCGAAGCCTGCCTGCAACATGCCGGGAGGGGGAGCGTCGGGGCTCTCGTTGAACCGCATGACCATTTCGATCTCGGCGTCGAGCGCCTGGCGATAAAACTCCAGCGCCTCTTCGCAGCGGCCGGAAAAGAACAGATAGGGGGTAATGGCGGTCGTCATGATTGCTCCTGGTGCGTGTCGTTTTCCGTGGCGGCGGATTCGCAAGGCTGGGATCTCGAAGTCCCTTCGTTCATTAGTCGTGCGCGACGCAGGCGAATCGACCAGCGCGAGTTATTTTTCTGTCGTCAGCACCGGCGCGGGCAGGTCGTACACTTGGCGCACCTCGACCGCACCCACTCTTGCCCCCGAGTGCTGGGCTGCATAGTCGAGCGCCTCGTCCTGGTCCCTGGCCAGAATCAGATAGAAGCCCCCCAAGACTTCGCGCGTCTCGGCAAAGGGACCGTCGGTCACCGACTTCACGCCATCGCGCACGCGCACGCTAGTGGCGGTCGAAGTCGGATGCAATGGCGAGGCGCTCAGATACTGGCCTTTCGCGTCGATACGATGCGCCAGCGCGGCGGCCTCGTCCATCGCCGCACGCAGGGCCTCGGGGCCTGCGTTGTTCCAATACTCTTCGTCGTCGTAGCACAGGAACATGAACTTCTTGAGTTGCGATGCGGCGCCCGAAGGCTCGGCTTTCAGCTTTTCGCTGGGCAATCCCTCGAGTGGCATGATGGGCCGGATCTCGACGGTCCCCTTCTTGGCTGGAGGAAGCCGACTGGCGATGGCGATGGCCTCGTCCAGGTTCTCGACATCCAAGAGGTAATAGCCCCCGAGTTGTTCGACGGTCTCGGCAAAGGGCCCGGCGGTGACGAGTGGCTTCTGCTCGCGGACGCGCACCGTGGCCCCCGTCGCCACCGGATGGAGCGGCGAGGCCCCGATGAGTTGCCCCTTTGCGGCCAACTCCTGGCAAATCTCCAGCGAGGTCCCCACGCATTGGTTCCATTCGTCGGAGGTCCAGGCTTGCTCCGGGCTGTAGATCAACAGCATGTATTTCATCGCGATCTCCTCTGCGAGGTTTCTCTCGTCGAATGTCGTCCGGCCCTGCACGATCACTTGCCGTCGTACGCTTCTTGGAGCTTCTGGATGTCGAATTTGTCTTTCAACCAGTAGTCGAGCGCCGCCGCCACGAATCGACATCCGCCGGGCAAATCTTCGCCAAGATTTTCTCCGCCAGCCGCAAGCAGGGGGAGGGGGCCACGGCAACACGCTGGCGCGAAACGCCTTACGACGGCTGGCCGGCGCCTGGCTCGGCCAGCTCGTGCAGACATTGCCGCAGAAATCGCCGCTCGGGCTCCTGCCGGGCGAGAGCCAGGGCCCGTTCGTACGCGGTTCGGGCAGCTTCGCGCCGGCCCAGTTGCGAGTTGAACTTGCCCGCGGCCGCGTGGGCAAGATGATACTCCGCCAGATCGCCCCGTTCGAGAATCGCCTCGATCAGGGCGAGCCCCGCCTCGGGACCGGAGCTCAGGGCGACGGCCACCGCGCGATTCAATTCGACCACCGGCGAAGGATGGATCGCCAGCAGCGCATCGTACAGCGCGACGATCTGCGGCCAGTTCGTATCAGCGGCGTTTTTGGCGCTGGCATGTACCGCCGCGATCGCCGCCTGAACCGTATAGGCGCCAAACTGCCGGCTCGCGATTGCCCGCTCGACCAGTTCCAAACCCTCGGCGATCAGGCTCGCATCCCACTTCGTCCGGTCTTGCTGCTCGAGCAGGATGATATCTCCCTCGGCCGTGGCACGCGCCTCGCGGCGAGACTCCTGCAACAGCATCAGAGCCAGCAGTCCTTTAACCTCAGGGTCGGGCAGCAACTCGCTCAGCAAACGACCCAACCGGATCGCCTCCTGCGAGACATCGGGACGCGTCAGCGTATCGCCCGACGAGGCGGCGTATCCCTCGTTGAACACCAGGTAGATCACCCCCAACACCGAGGCGACTCGTTCCGGAAAGTCGGCAGCGCGGGGAATAGCAAACGGAATGCCCGCGTCGCGGATCTTCGCCTTGCCGCGCACGATGCGCTGCGCCATCGTGGCCGGAGCCGTCAGGAAGGCGCTGGCGATCTCTTCGGTCGTCAGGCCGCACACCTCGCGCAGCGTCAGCGGCACTTGCACCTTCGGGTCGATCGCCGGATGGCAGCAGGTGAAGATCAGCCGCAGACGATCGTCTTCGATCTTCTCGTCGTCGAAATCCTGGCCGCTGCTCGTGGCTTTGTCGAGCCGGCGCGAGATTGTTTCGAGTGAAGCGTCGAAGCGTGCCCGCCGCCGCACCGCATCGATCGCCTTGAAGCGACCGGCCGAGACGAGCCACGCTCGGGGATTTGCCGGCACGCCTTCGCGGGGCCACTGCTGGGCGGCCGAGGCGTAGGCGTCGCTCAAGGCCTCCTCGGCGAGATCGAAGTCGCCCAGCAACCGCACCAGCGTCGCAAACACTCGCCGCGAATCGGTGCGGTAACTCTCGTCCAGCGTCTGGCGAACGTGTGCGGCGTCAACACTGCTCATGTGTTCGCCACTTCGGGGCTAACACCAACTTCCGGACAGTCTCGGGCAAGCTTGTAGTGCCACACAGAGTATATGCCGTCACTACCCGGCTTTTAGAAATTCCGCCCAGCGGCCCAGAGTTTTTCTGCCGCGGGGGGGCCCCACGTGCCGGCCGTGTAGTTGGGGAAGTCGCGCGGCGGGAGCGATTGCCACACGTCGATCACCGGCTGCACCACCGACCAGCCCGCCATGACGAAGTCGTCGCGTTGGAAGAGGGTCGCGTCGCCGATCATGCAGTCGTAGATCAGCGTCTCGTAACCGGTCATCGTCGTGCCGCCGAAGTAATCCTCGTACGAAAAATCCATGTTTACGCCGCCGGTGCGCACCTCGAGCCCTGGCAGCTTCGCCGCGAAGCGCAGCGAGATCCCTTCGTCGGGCTGGATGCGCAGCACGAGCTGATTCGCCGCCAGATGTTCGACCGGCGTGCCCCGAAACAGCGAGAACGGCGCCCGCTTGAACTGGATCACCACCTCGGTAACTCGCTCGGGCAGGCATTTGCCCGTGCGCAGATAGAACGGCACGCCGGCCCAACGCCAGTTGTCGATCATCAGGCGCAGGGCGACGAACGTCTCGGTGTGCGAGTCGGGCGCGACCTGGGGCGCCGAGCGATAGGGGATGATCTGGCGGTCGCCGATCTTCCCCGCGCCGTATTGCCCACGGACGGCATTCTGTAGCACGTCCTCTGGGGCGAGCGGATGAATGGCACGGAGCACCTTCGCCTTTTCATCGCGCACGGCATCGGCATCGAACGAGATGGGAGACTCCATGCCCACCATCGCCACCAGTTGGAACAGGTGGTTGGGGATCATATCGCGTAGCGCGCCCGAATGATCGTAGTATCCGCCCCGTTCTTCCACGCCCAGGCTTTCGGCCACGGTGATGCGCACGTGGTCGATGTAACGGTGGTTCCAGATCGGCTCGAAGATACCGTTGGCAAAGCGGAAGACGAGGATGTTCTGGACCGTTTCTTTGCCGAGATAGTGATCGATGCGATAGATCTGGCTCTCGTCGAGCACGGAGCCCAGCTCGCGATTCAGCGCCGCGGCCGATTCCAGATCGCGCCCGAACGGTTTCTCCACAATGACTCGGCGCCAGCCGTGAGCCGGCATATCGGTGGCTGCCGAGCCAGCGGGAGGCGCCCCTTCGCGCGTCAGGCCGGCAGCGCCCAATTGTCGCACCACCTCGCCGAACAGCGTCGGCGAGATCGCCAGGTAGAACAGGCAGTTGCCCCCGGTCTGGCACTCGTGATCGACCTGCGAGATGGTCTCGCCCAGTCGGCGATACAGATCGGGATCGTGAAAGTCCCCCTTCACGTAATGCATCCGCGAGGCAAATCGTTCCAAGACCGCGGGGTCGATCTTGTTCGACTGGTACTGCACGTCCTCTTCGGTCATACGACGGCGGAACTCGTCGGTCGACAGCTCGTCGAAGGCCACGCCGATCACGGCGAAGTTTTCGCTGAGATGCCCCCCCTGCGCCAGATTGTAGAGCGAGGGCATCAGCTTGCGCTTCGTCAGGTCGCCGGTCGCCCCGAAGACGACAAAGAGGCAGGGACCGGCCGGAGCTGGACTGTTCGCATCGACCTGCGGCACGGCCTGGCCGTCCGTCATGGGAAACTCCTGTTGAGGATCATGCTTCGCTCGGTCATCGATCTGCACAGGCTGGCAGCCTGTGCATGGCGAACGCCCTTTCTGCGAGCGCTAGTGCGCCTCGACATGCCCGCCAAACTTGTTCCGCATCGCGGAGAGCACCTTCTCGGCAAAGCTGTGCTCTTCTCGGGAGCGGAAGCGCGTGTAGAGCGCCGCCGAGAGGACTTCGGCGGGCACGGCTTCTTCCAGCGCTGCGGCGATCGTCCAGCGCCCTTCGCCCGAGTCGTGTACGTAGCCGGTGAATTCCTTGAGTTGTTCGTCTTCTGCCAACGCCATCGCGGTGAGATCGAGCAGCCACGAACCGATCACGCTGCCGCGGCGCCAGACTTCGGCGATGTCGGCCAGGTTCAGTTCGTAGCGGCGATTCGCCGGAATGGCCTCCTGCAACACGTTGCGCATGATGTCGAAGCCTTCGGCGTAGGCCTGCATGACGCCATACTCGATGCCGTTGTGAACCATTTTGACAAAGTGGCCGGCTCCTGCGGGACCGCAGTGCAGGTAGCCCTTCTCGGCGGTGCTCTCCTTCGGATCGCGCCCCGGCGTGAGTGGGATATCCCCCTGGCCCGGCGCCAGCGTGGCGAAGATCGGCTCGATCCGCGCCACGGCCCCCTTCGGCCCGCCGATCATCAGGCAGTAACCGCGTTCGTACCCCCACACGCCTCCGCTGGTGCCGGCGTCGAGATAGTCGATACCCAGCGGAGCGAGCAGCTCCGAGCGGCGGACGTCGTCCTGATAGAACGAGTTGCCACCGTCGATGATGGCGTCTCCCTTCGCGAGGAGCTTGGCCAGCGCCTGCACGGTGCTTTCGGTGGGGCCGCCGGCGGGCACCATGACCCACACGGCTCGAGGGGCCTTCAGCTTGGCGACGAGATCTTCCAGGCTCGTCGCGCCCGTGGCCCCGGTTTCTGCCGCGACCTTTTTGACCGCGTCGGGGCTGAGGTCGAAGACGACACACTCGTGGCCACCGGCGATCAGTCGGCGAACCATGTTCGCCCCCATCCGCCCCAAACCGATCATGCCCAATTGCATGCGCAAGCTCCTCTCGAAAGCGGTCGCGTCACGTCCACCGGCAAATCCGGCGTTTCAGAAATATAACGCGCTGGAGGGCGACCGCAGCAGGAAGAGCGATTTTTCGGCTATGATGAGAAAATGCCAAATGGAAAATACAGCGATCATCCACTTACAGACATACTCGTACATGGGGGCGGGGTATATCCGCCTGACATCAACGACACCGTTCTTGAATTGGCTGCACTTCCGGGCTTTGAATCTATCCAGGAACGGGTAGGCCAGGTGCTGTTTGACAATTGGCCGTATTGGCAGAACGTTACACCGGACTTCGATTTGGTTAGAGCCACCTTGCGCGCGCTCCGCAAGGAAATCGAACCATGCGACCAATGAGATTGCGGATGGATATCAAGCTCGCCCGCTGCCGCTTTTTCGCACTAGGGCCCAAGAGGGATGGAGCGGAGTTGCCGGCCGACGCGACTATTCGCGCCAATTTTCAAGCGAAAGAGAGTAGCCCAGATCTGCAATCCGCTGAAAGTGCTTTGTATTAGCCGTGGCGAGCACCAAATCGTGCTGCAAGGCGATCGCGGCGATCATGGGATCGGCCCGACCGATCGATTGACCTGTACGCTCCAGTTCGCCGTAGATTTCTCCGGCAATGCTCGCGGCGTCTACGTCAAAAGCGAGCACTTCATCGTCGACCAGGTTCGTGAGGAAACGGAAGATGCGATCGGACTGTCTTGCTTGACGGAAGCCCTTGATGACTTCCATAACGGTAATGCTGGAGAATGTGAATCTCCCGAACTGTTGATGATAGAGCTCGGCTCGCTGCGCGACTTGGCGATTACGGTCCTTCAAGATTTCGGACAGGATGTCCGTATCGAGGAGCACCTTATTCATCGGTGGGAAGCCGGAGAGGATGCTTCTCTCGAGCGGAATTCGCAGACTCTACCACGGCATCCATGAGCTCGGGAGCATCTGCCATCAACCCTACGAGTCGGCTCTTCTTTCGATCTGACAAGGGAGCGGCTGGTGCGGCTTGAACCAATGCCACAAGACGCGCCTTTTCCTCGGGCGTCATGTGCAAGACAAGCTCTTCCAGCTTTTGCCATTCGAGTTGGGTCATATCCTTAGTCTAACATCGGCCCAGGCACGATGTCGATTTTCACGCCCGCATCGACGGCGTTCGAGGACCCGCTGCACTCGAGAAATACGCTCGACGAGAGTAGAAAATCGCGTCCGGACGCCGGCGACGGGTGGGGTTCCCGACGCCGGCATCCGGCCGAGGTGATACCTCGTGGCGCGACGGAGGAGGTTCATGCTGGTGCGAAGCTCGCACCTAGAAAATAGTCCAACTTACCGGGCCTGCTTCAACACCACGAAGCGCGAGCCACCCTGCGTGCGCACGAGCAGCAAGACTTCGTCGCGATTGTCATTGGCCTTGACCGCGGTACGGAAGTGGTCGAGCGAATGCACCGCGGTGCGATTCACTTCGCCGATCACCATGCCGGGCTCGATCCCAACTTCGGCGGCGGCACTACCCGGCGTGACGTTCGTCACCACCACGCCGGTACCTACCGCCACCTTCAGCTTTTTGGCGACCTCCGGCGTCAGCGTGCCGACCTCGAAGCCGAACTGCTCGAACTCGGCCGAATCGACCTTCGGCTGCGCGGGCTGTTCCTCTTCGCCGGTCGCCAGGGCCACCTGGCCAAAGTCACCCGGCTGTTCGCGCATCGTCATCTGGAGCGTGATGCGCTCCTTGCCGCGATACACCAACAGCGGCTGGCGCGAACCGATCTCGGCCTGCTCGACAAATCCCTGCAACTCACGAGGCTCGCTCACCGGGTGTCCCGCGAAGTGCAGGATCACGTCTCCGGCGTTCAGGCCTGCGTCGGCGGCCGGCGTGTTCGGAAACACATCGGTGACCAGCACGCCTTCGCGCGTCTTCACGCCGAACTGCATGGCCAGGTCGTGCGAGACGGGTTGAATCGCCACGCCGAGATAGGCACGTCGCACCGAGCCGGTCTTCACGAGCTGATCGCTGACCCAACGCGCCAGGTTCATCGGCACGGCAAAGCCAACGCCGCTGTTGCTGCCCGTACGCGACGAGATGGCCGTGTTGATGCCGATCACCTCGCCATCGAGATTCACGAGCGGACCACCCGAATTGCCGGGATTGATGGCCGCATCGGTCTGCAGGAAGTTTTCGCGGGCCGTGATGCCGATGCCTCGTCCCTTGGCACTGATGATGCCCGAGGTGACGGTCCCCTCCAGGCCGAAAGGCTGCCCGAGCGCCAAGACCCAATCGCCCACCTGCATCTGTTCGCTATCGCCGGTGCGTGCGAAGGGCAGGTGCTCCCCCGCTTCGATCCGGACGATGGCCATGTCGGTCTTGGGATCGGTCTTCACGTCGGTGGCGATATATTCGCGCCCGTCGTGTAAACGGACGCGTACACGGCCGCCCCCCGCAACGACGTGGTTATTCGTGAGGATCACACCCGCCGGGTCGATAATCACTCCCGAGCCCAGACCGACCTGCCCGTGCGGTTGCGGGTGCTCGGGCTGTTGCCGGAAGAAGGGAGCCAGCTCGGGATGCTGCTGGCGAAAACGCTCGCTTGAGGGGTTATCTCCTTGTGCCGGCCTTTCAGCTTCGTTCGACTGGTCGCTTCCCCGACTGACATGTTCTTCGTGCGGGGTGGTCTGAATCATCACCACCGCCGGCAACACCTGCTCCGCGGCATGACGGAAGGCCCGCGACAGGCTCCGCGCATAATTCGTCTCGGCCGCCGCGACGGGATCCTGCGCCGGACTGTTCGCGCTATTGGCGGCTCTCGTCGTGGGAGAAGAGTTCAATGGGGGCGCCGCGAGCTTACCCGGCCTCGGCTGGTCGGGGGCGGCGATCGACGGCAACGAGGTCGCGATGGCGGCACTGGCCACGGTCACGACGGCCGCCAACGCGACGGCGAATTTCTGACTGCGAGTAGGGTTCCTTTCCTGCATGGGCGAATGCCTCCTCCTCATAACGATTCGTCTTGAATGGATGGTGCTCGAACGGGCCGTGCCACCTTATCACGTCGTGCGCACGCAAGCCCGGTACCATCTCTACGAGCGCTATAGGCCGAAACGTTCGAGCTTGTGAAAGGATTCACACGTTCCAGCAGACCGCGGGCTCCTTGTCGTGGTGCGCTGCGCGATTTGTTTTCAGCGTGGCCACCAACTGTCCGGCATGTGTTCAAATTGTGGCCAAAAACAAGACTCTTCGTGCCTCGAAAAGATTCTGAAAAACAACTTGGCGCGGTTGTCGTAGTAGTAATCGGCAGGCCGTGACGCGTGACAGGGAGTGGAGAGAGGAGGCACCATGCTGGTTCTATCGCGGCGAGAAAACGAACACATTCTGATCGGTGAAAATATCTGTATCACCGTGCTGGGCATCTCGGGCAAACGGGTACGGCTAGGAATCAGTGCGCCGGGCGATGTGCTGATCGAGCGCATGGAACTGCGGCGGCGCAAGGCCGAGCGGGGCGAGACAGACATTCCCGCCCCAGTGGTCGAAACGCTGCCGAGCGCCTCTGGCCTCGAGCACAACCACGGCACGGTCTGAACGTCTCGTACTGTGCGACGGGCGCCGGCCCGTCTGTCGGGGGAAAAGGTCGCGCCAGCACTTCCGCGCGATCCGTTTGAGCACACCCGCGATTTGTGCGGCACGTGCGAACAAAGGTCGCGTCCTCCGCGACGGAATATCAGGCAGGTTTCCGCGCGCCCTTGGCGAGCCGCGTACAATTCCAGCAGTGGAAGACCTCGTGTCTCGTCGTCGGATGTTCCGCCATGAGTCGCTCAGCCGAACAACAGGAACGAACGCCCTCGTTGGGCACACACACGAGGTGGGTTATGGGGAAGAAGCACAAAGCCAGTCACAGGAAGTCCGAAGCGAAACCGGCGCGCAAACACGCTCGCGCTGCCGATGCGCCTGCTCCCGTCAATCGGATCACCGGTCTGCCGGCAGCGTTGCCGCAACCCTCTTCTGCGGCCCTGCCGCCGGCGCCGCGCGTGGTGCGTCCGGAGTCCGATAGCAGCCCCGCCGCAACGCCACGCGTGCCGACGCATCCTGGGCTCGTGCGGTTGTGCCAGTTTCTACGCGACCGCGCCAGCAGCACGATCTCGCCAGCACCCAAGAAGACCTGACGCGGGAAACACCCTCTGATAGCTCCCCCGCGCGCCGTGACAAGTGAGCAGACGGGGTAGCACCGATCATCTTGCGGAAAAAGCTCTCTCCAGGAAACAAGCCCCAGTCGCAAGATGGTCGGTGTCGCGCAGCGACAAGAGGATGAGTGGAAACGCTCCAAATCTCACCACCCAGCAAAATGGGCCGCCCACCGATCTTCTGGTCGCTGCGCGACACGAACGATTTTCCGACTCCGGCCTTATCACGCTAACCGGCGCCGCTCCGGAATATTATCTGCTCAATGCTTAACTCCGCGCCTCCTCCTACGGGATTAGGAGGAAAACGAGCAAAGCCCTGGCGATCGAACTCGATCGCCAGGGCTTTGTTGTTGATTTGACGGATTGTCGACGAGAGCTAGGCCACCGGTCGTCGGCAGTGCTGGTAGGCCAGGATCACGCCGTAGAGATCGGCCGAGATCGTGATTTCGTCGTCCTCGAAGTCGCGCAGCCAGGTGCGGCGGCTTTCCACCGCGTCGGCCAGGAGCGGAATGATCTCGCTCAACGGCACCGTCACGCGATGCTCGTCGACCTTCGATTCCGTAACGGTGGCACAGTTCTCTTCGGGGCCGTAGTAGACGCGAAGCCGGCTTGGTGTCATCGCAACGCTTCCTTACGTGCGGTCGTAATCGTGGCCGCGCCGGCCCGCTGGCCGAACGCAATGCCCACGCGGCGCATCTGTCGCCGCATACACCCACCCTGTGCATCGTTGGAAAATATCGGCAGCAACCGTGGTGCGGGTTTGACAAAAAATCACGGAAATAGCGATTGAAAGCGGCGACAGCACCGCCATGCTAGCGGCCGTCATGGCGAGGCGCCGGGGACACGAGCCGCGCACTCTGCCTGGGTTGCGCAGACCGAACCGTGCCGTTATCCTGTTAGCGAACCTACAGGCCGCTTTTGCCCTGCTTGCCCGCCCATTCTTGCCCGCCGGAAGGAATGCCATGTCGTCTCCGCGACTCTCGTTGCCGCTCGTCGCCTTGCTGCTCTTGCTGCCTTGGCCCGCACCGGCCGATGAGCTTGAACCGATCGCGTACAACCATCCCGGTCTGACGGTCAAGCTGGGGGCCGGACTCTGGGCCTGGCCGGTGCCGATCGACTTCGACGAAGATGGCGATCTCGACCTCGTGGTCGTCTGCCCCGACAAACCCTCGAACGGCGCCTGGCTGTTCGAGAACGTCGAGGGAAAAGTCAAGCTGCCGGTCTTCAAAGCAGGCAAGCGCATCAGCCAGGGATTGTCCAACGTCTCCCCTTCGTACGTCGACGGGGGAGTGCGTATCCTGAGCCCCGCGCGCGAGCATCCCCAGTTCCGCTCTGTCGGACTCGGACAGCCGGCGAAGCTGCCGCTGGCAGAAAACATCCACCCCAACAAGGTCCGCGCGAACGTCTGGAAGTACGTCGATTTCGACGGCGACGGGGCGCTCGATCTCGTCGTCGGCGTCGAAGACTGGACCGAGTACGGCTGGGACAATGCCTACGATGCCTCGGGCCGCTGGACGAACGGCCCGTTGCATGGCTACGTCTACCTGCTGCGCAACTCGGGCACTACCAGCGCTCCCAAGTACGACGAGCCGCGCAAGCTCGAAGCGGACGGAAAGCCGATCGACACGTTCGGCATGCCCTCTCCCAACTTCGCCGACTTCGACGGCGACGGCGATCTCGACCTGGTGTGTGGAGAATTCCTCGACGGGTTCACCTACTTCCAGAACACTGGCACGCGCACCGCACCCCAGTACGCCGCTGGCGTACGGCTGTCGCACGACGGCCAGCCGTTGGCGATGGACGTGCAGATGATCGTGCCCGTGGCCATCGATTGGGATGGAGACGGCGATCAGGATCTTATCGTTGGTGACGAAGATGGCGGCGTGGCGCTGATGGAACACACGGGCAAGATCGACGAGGGCGTGCCGCAATTCCTGCCTCCCGTCTATTTCCAGCAGCAGGCCGCCGACGTGAAGTGCGGCGCGCTGGCGACCCCGGTCACCATCGATTGGGATGCCGATGGCGATCTCGACATCGTCTGCGGCAATACCGCGGGCCGGGTGCTGCTGTTCAAGAACGAGAGTGGCCCGGGCGTCGAACGACCGAGCTGGTCGGCGCCGCAAGAGATTCTGGCCCAGGGCAAGCCGATCCATATCCAGGCGGGCCCCAACGGTTCGATTCAAGGTCCCTGCGAAGCGAAATGGGGTTACACCACGCCGACCGTGGCCGATTGGGACGGCGACGGACTGTTCGATCTGGTGCTCAACTCGATCTGGGGTCGCGTGGTCTGGTATCGCAATACCGGCACGCGGCAGGAACCGAGTTTCGCGGCCGAGCAACCCGTCGAAGTCGCCTGGGAAGGAACGCCCCCGAAACCCGCCTGGAACTGGTGGAACCCCGCCCCGCACGAGTTGGTGACGCAATGGCGCACCAAGCCCCTCGTGCTCGATCTCAACGGCGACTCGCGCAACGATCTGGTCATGCTCGATCACGAAGGCTACCTGGCCTTCTTCGAGCGGCTGGGCAGCGAGGGGGACCAGCGTCTGAAACCGGGCGCGCGCATCTTTGTCGACGAGCAGGGGGCCCCCTTGCATCTGAACGACAAGATCGCTGGCAAGAGTGGCCGCCGGCAACTGGAGCTCGTCGATTGGGACGGCGACGGGAAGCTCGACCTGCTCGTCGATGGCCTGAACGCCGCCTGGTATCGGCAGGTCGAGCAGCGAGACGGCAAGTATAGCTTCCGCTCGATGGGCAACCTCGACAAGCGTCCTCTCGCCGGACACACCACCAGCCCCACGACGGTCGACTGGAACAACGATCAGGTACCCGACCTCTTGGTCGGCGCCGAAGACGGCCGGCTCTACTACCTGCGAAATCAATCTCGCGAGTAAAAATCGCGTCTCATCGGGACCAACAACGGATCGCAACATCGTGCGTGGTGTCGTCGAGGTTATGATCCATTTCGCTGGCCGAAGGGTTTACCACAACGGCACGACGCCAATCGAAGAAGGCGCTAGCCCGTGATAAAGACTCCCAAATTTTTCTACTTCGACCTGGGCAACGTCCTGCTTTACTTCAGTCATCAGCTCATGTGCCGGCAAATGGCCGAAGTGGCCGGCGCCACCACCGAGCGCGTCTGGCAATTGCTCTTCGATACCGACCTCGAACGGCGTCTCGAACAGGGCACGCTCTCGAACGAGGAGTTCTACGAGACGTTCTGCCGCGAGACCGGCACGCGCGCGGACTACGACCAGTTGGAACGGGCAGGCAGCGCGATCTTCGAGCTGAATGCGCCGGTGGCGTCGATCGTCGCGCAGTTGTGGCAGGCCCGCTATCGGCTCGGGCTGCTCTCGAACACGAGCGAGTCGCACTTCAACTACTTCGCGTCCGGGCGCTACCCGATCGTGCCCGGCACGTTCGAGGTGCTTGCCCTGAGCTTTCGCATCAAGGCCATGAAACCCGACGCGGAGATTTACCAGGCGGCGGCCGAGTTGGCAGGGGTCGAGCCGCAAGAGATCTTCTTCGTCGACGACATTGCCGACCATGTCGCAGGAGCGCGAGAGTTCGGCTTCGACGCCGTGCAATACACGACGGCCCATCAGTTGGCCAAAGACCTCCGCGCCCGCGGCGTGCGGCTGAATTACTAGCGCTGTGTCAGACCTTGATTCTTGGCAGGCATCGAAGGTCACTTCGCAGGTTGCTTGTCCCTCGGGTTGCTAATACCCGGTACTCGCACTGAGCTCACGGGGAGCCGCAGAGTGAGGAGGAGACGCGGAGTTGCGTTTGGGGTCGTGGAGGAGCTGGTGGGGATTTTACTTATCCTCTGGTCGCTGCGCGACACCGACCATCTTGCGACTCGGGGGTGGTTTTAGAAGGGGAGTTTTTTGCGCAAGATGATCGCTGCTACCCCTACCGATACCCCTGTCGCTACGTGGTGTTGTTCGAGGGGCGCAGCTACCCGAGGGCCTTGCAGACCAGGTCGCCGACTTCGGTGGTGGAGTAGCCCATTTTGCCGGCGGCCTGACTCTTCATCTTCGTGCCTGTGACTTCCTGTACCGCCTTCAAGATGCGCTGGCCCGCTTTTTCCTGGCCCGTGTGCTCGAGCAGCATGGCCATGGCATTGATGGCGGCGATGGGGTTGATCACGTTCTTGCCGGTGTACTTGGGCGCGCTGCCCCCCATCGGCTCGTACATGCTGGTGCCCCCCTTGTCCGGGTTGATATTGCCGCCGGCGGCCACGCCCATGCCACCCTGCACGATGCCACCGAGATCGGTGATGATGTCGCCGAACATGTTCGTCGTCACGATCACGTCGTAGTATTCGGGGTTCTTGACCATCCACATGCAGCAGGCGTCGACGTGGTTGTAGTCGGCCTTGATGTCGGGATAGTCGCGGGCGACATCCTGGAACGTGCGCCACCAGAGATCGTGCCCGTAGGTGAGCACGTTCGTCTTGGCCACCAGGGTGAGCATCTTCTTCGGATTGTTTCGCTTGCGCGTGTATTCGAAGGCCCAACGAATGCAGCGTTCGCACCCCTTGCGCGTATAGACGGCGGTCTGCGTGGCGACTTCGTCGGCGGTGTTCTTCTTCAACCAGCCGCCGGTGCCGCAGTACATGTCCTCGGTGTTCTCGCGGACGACGACGAAGTCGATATCCTCGGGCTTCTTGCCGGCGAGCGGAGTCTCGACGCCGGGGAAGAGCTTGACCGGGCGCAGGTTGATGTACTGGTCGAGTTGAAAGCGGAGCTCGAGGAGCAAGCCCTTTTCGAGAATGCCCGGGGCGACGTCGGGGTGGCCGACCGCGCCCAGGAAGATGGCGTCGAACTTGCGCAGCTCGTCGACGGCGCCGGCCGGCAGCGTCTCGCCCGTGCGCAGGTAGCGTTCGCCGCCGAAATCGAAATCGGTGGTCTCGAACTTGAAGCCTTCGAGCGGCGCGACTGCTTCCAAGACCTTGAGCCCTTCGCGGGCGACTTCGGGACCGGTGCCATCGCCACCAATGACGGCGATCTTCATCGTCTGTTGCGAACTCAAGGCAGTATTCCTCGCGGCGGTTGGCGCCGCCTCGGGGCGGCACACAGGGACGGAGCGCTCGCACCTCGGCACATCCGCGGCCGAGAGAGAAAGGCCCGATTTTACGGCATGGCAGCAGGCCGCGAAAGTGGACCGGGTAGCGCGCAAAACTACAATAGCGAGATGGTTCAGAATCCCTACGAGGCGCCGGTCGCCAAAGTCACCGCCAACCGGCGGTTTGTACCGCCCTTTTGGCTGAGCGCGCTGTTCGGAGTAGCGGCGACCGGTTGTCTCGTCGCGTCGGTGGCATGTCTCTACGCGAGTACGACGACCAATACGACGTTTGTCAGCTTCAACGGCGGCGAGTTCATCGAGTTCTCCACATTTCTGCGGAATTGCTCGCTCGGATTTATCGTTGCAGCAGGCTCCAGCGGCATCGCCGCGCTACTGTGCATGAAATGGCGCCAGTACGCGCACAGCAATCGAGAATCCTGACGGTAAAACCGCGCACGCCACACGGACCACGCGTTAAAAACCAGGCCCGGAGTTTCACTTCCGGGCCTGGTGGAGCTGACATTGACGCGGCGGATGATGCAAGCCTCACCGTCGGTGCGACTCAGTTCACCGCAGCCTGGTCGTCGAGGCGCGTCGCCTCGGCGTCGTCTTCACTCTCGGCCGAAAGGGGCTCCTTTTGCAGATCCTGGTTCGGATCGAGCGTCGTCATGAAGCCGAACATCATTTCTTCCCACGTTTGATCGCCGAAGCGGACTTCCGCCGTGGGATCAGGATTCGCCAGGTTTTCTTCCGAGTTGTCGAAGTGGGCCGTCGTGTGAACGACCGTCCCCTGCGGCAGCAACTTCGGTTGGGTCAGGTCGTAGCGCAGTTGCCAGTTGAAATCGTACTTGGGCACGTCGAGCAGGACTTCGGTCGTGCCGTCCGGATAGGTGGCCTCGTAGCGGAACGACTTGCCACGCAGGTGCATGTGGGGGGTCATGCTCACGAGCAGCGTATCGCGGCGGAACTTCCGCTTCGCCTTGACCTCGTAGTTGTTGTCGCCGGGCGGAATCTTGAAGCCCAGGTTGCCCGCCACGCCGCCAGAAGCTTTTTTCTTCACATCCTTCGCATCGATGAAGCACATGCCGACGTAGCTGCGATCCTGTTGCGGGCTGCCGTTGGGGGTGTAGTGCAATTGGAAGATGAGCTTCGAGCCCGCCTTCACGAACATCGCCACTCCCTCGGGGAAGCTCGCCGGTGGCATGCCGGGAGCATAGCCGGCCAGACCGCTACGGTTCTCGCTGAAGCCGCTGGCCTTGCCCCCCGGGGGCTGCACGAAACAGATGATGTGGTGGACCACGGCGCGATTGCCCGGCCGGGCCTCGGCGACGCGGATCCACTTGTCTTCGGTGAAGCCCAGATCGACCTCGAAATATTGATACTCGACCACTCCTTCGGCCGGCACGTCGTAGGCCTCGTCCGCCATGTAGAACACGGCATCGGGCTCGGGAATTTTCCAGCCGTCTGTGAAGTGACGCGGCTCGGGCAAGTCGGCCTTGTCTCCCTCGGGGCAGCCGTTGTCGATCCAGGTGAAGATCTGCTGCTTCTCCTCGTCAGTGAGGCGTGCGTCGTTCTTGAACTCGCCGTGCGCGGGGTCGGCGAACCACGGCGGCATGCGGCCGTCGCTCACCACCTCGCGGATCGTGGGGGCCCAGCCGACGATCTCGTCATAGTCTTTCAGCGTGAAGGGGGCGACTTCCCCCTCGCGATGGCATTCGATGCAACGGTTCTGGAAGATCCGCGCGATCTGATTCGCATACGTGACGTCGCCGTGCGGCGTGACGCGCGAGACGCGGCCGATGAAGCAGCCCACCGCCTCGGTCACCGGCTCGCTCACGGCGCGACCCTCGAGCAACTCCTCGATCGCGATGCCCAGGTCGCGGCGCTTTACTTCCGGTCGGGCATAACCGCTGCTCGAGCCGAGACCATATTGATCGTCGACGCGGCCGCGGTAACGGATCGCCCGGTTTTCATCGAGCACGAACACTTCGGGCGTGCGGACGGCGCCGAACTGATCGGCCACCACGTTGTCGAGATCCTTGAGCACCGGGAACGTCACACCGTGGATGCGAGCGAAGGCCGATAGCTCGGTGATCGAATCTTGCTGATTCGAGTCGATCATCACGAAGGCCACCCCCTTGTCCGAGAACTCCTTGGAGAGCTCTTCGAGACGCGGGGCATAGAGCTTGGCCAACGGGCACTCCACCCCGACGAAAGCGACGACCAGCAGCTTGCTGTCATCGAAATCGGACAGGATGTGTTCGTTGCCGTGGAAGTCGTCGAGCTTGAAATCCTTGATCTCGGTACCGATCCGGGTTTCCTCGGCGGCACGAGCGGTCGCCGTGGTCCCCGCCAGCACTGCCAGCACTGCCAGCAGCGCGGCAGCCACCGCGAGGTAACGCAATCCCTGAAGTCGCATCTCGTTCATTCCTTGTAACTTGCAGCAGAAACGGCCCATGCCGCCTGGCATCTGATTCGGAAGGAGGCAGCGGTTATTTCGAATCTATCGACACACCGACAGCCTGGGGTCCTATCTTGATTACCCGTTTGCAGGCTAACAGGTTTCAGGGGGCGGGGCAAAGGGAGGCTGGGGGAGCTGGCGGCTCATTCAACGCAGGTCGATCAAAAACATCTGCCGCGTGCCGTCTTCGGCCAGCCCGCCCACCAGTAGCTGCGTGCCCGCTCGATTCCAGCAAGGCGAAGGATCGATGCGCAGTTCCCCCGCGCGGTACTTGCCGCGCACGATGCCACTAGCGCGCGTGGCCGTGTCGTCCACCAGGTTGAGGATCGTGTAAAGATTCTCCCCGCCCCGGCTGTAGCCGTTGACGAAGCGCGTCCCGTCGGGCGAAAGGGCCACGTCGCCCCCTGGCTCGGGAATCAGCTCCTCGTTGCCCAGCGTGCCGACGATCTTCTGCTCGTCGAGGTCGTAGATAATCTGCCGATCGTCATGCGAGCCGATCAGCCGGCGATCGGTTAGCCACTCGGGATGGCCGCCGAAGTGCGTGGCGATCATACGCAGATCGGTGCCGTCGGCGCGCATCGTGAACGGCACGTCGAGCCGCCGCTTGCCATCGTCGAAATCGCCCCGCACGAAAAAGAAGATCCGCTCGTCGCCTCGACTCCACAGCGTGTGATTGATGAAGAGCGCCTTCTCGTCGACGTCGGGTCGCGTGGGCCGCAGTGCCGCGGCCAGTTGCTCGAACGAGACCAATAGCCGCTTCTCGCGAGTCGCCACGTCGATGCGAAACACCCCATCATCGCTTGGATGCCTTTCATCGACGGTCCAGTCGTACGCCGTTGGGTAACCCGTCACAGGCCGCAACCGCGCGAGACGCCCGTAGTTGATCGCCGCGAACGCGCCCCCCGTCTGTGCGACACCACTATTCCCCACCGGCGTGTCGGCGTAACGGTATTCGGCGATCCGCTCGCCCTGCTCGCCGCGCGAGAGATCGAACAGCACGCAGAAGATCTGTTGCGTCTTGGGATCGCGATCGTTGAAGAAGAACTGCGTCTCGGGCGCCTCCGGATTCCAGTAGAACATCGTCCCCTGCTGGAAGTTCCACGCCCGGGTCCGATTGACGACGCGCTCGGCGTAATCGTGCTCGCTGTCGAGCAAAACAATCTCGGCCGCATCATCGCCACCCGGCATGCGATCTTGAAACGCCGCCCGCAGCGCAAGGATGTAGCGCCCGCTCGCGTTCCAGGGAATGGTACGCACGTGGCCGATGTAGCCAAAGAAATGATGCGCGGGCCCGTGCGTGATCTGTCGCACTGAAGGGATGGGGTCACCACCCGAACTTGTGCAGGCTAGCAGCAGAAAGCAGACCAGTGAAATGCCTAACCGACGAATCATGGTCGAGGCCAACCCAGTAGCGAGCGAACTTCTGGTCATTGTTAATGTAGGAGCAACTGCGCCGCGATGTATTGCACCCCTACCAAGAGCGAGCAGGCGACGAGAACTAGCACCAACACTGAGATGGTTAGCCATTTCCAAAACGGAGCAGGCGACGACCTGCCCGAGCGAATGTACTGTCGCGGTTCGAAATCGATCTCGCGCCAACGTCGGGCAGTTTGGAGAGGAAGCTGCCTGGGTTTTGATGGTCGTTTCATCGCAACGGACAACTTGACATTGGTTGGGTATTTACCGCACGCCTTCGGCGACTTCGACTTTAGTGGTGGGACCTTCGAAGTAATAGTAGTCGGCGGCGGTGGCGGTGGGCGAATCGGTCGGCTCTCCGGCACGATGGAGCAGCAAGATGCCGGTGACGGTGTAGATCGTCTTGTCGAGATTGCGATCGGCGGTCCAGCGCGCGATGCCGGCGTCGCCGACGAGATAGACCTGCCCCAGGGGCGTGTTGAGGATAGTGCCAAACTCGCCCGGTCCTCGGAGCGTGCCGGAGAGGGAGACCTCGTGGCCGATCATGTCATGGAGTGAAAGCGTGTCATCGCGCCGCGTATTCGGTCCGCAGCCAAGTGCGATCGCGAAGAGGACAACGAGACAGAGACGATGCGAGGCGTGCCTGGCGAACATGAAATACCCTCCGCGGCGGCCGTGGCCCCACGAGTCATCGTAATCGGCCGCAACAACGAGGGCGCGAGTCGAATTCGCAAGATACCGAACGCATCAGTGGCAATGGATGTTGAGCAATCAGTGCTTGACCTACGTCGTGCCGTGGTGCCGTTGTGGTAAATACATGCTCAATCAAATTGAACCACGACGACACCACGGCACGACGCAGGCAAGCAGCAAACTCTGTCCTTATCTGCGTCCATCTGCGTGCTTCTGTGGATCGTTTCCGGCCATCCCGGCATTTTAAGGCCGGTGGTCGTTCCGCGACCGATCAAAATTCTTTTCCCGGCCCCCAATTCGTGCTACTCTGAGCGGTTGGCCGCAGGGGATGGCCGCCCGTTGTTTTCCTGCCCGCACGTTCCCGCCTGGCTGGTTGCTGAATGGCCGTGTCGCTGGTCCGACCGGCTCTGTTTCGCCCGAGGTTCTGCCGATGCCTTGCACTGCCTTCCGCGGCCCCCTTTGCACGCTGATCATCGCCTTGGCCGGCGCCGTTTCGGTCCTGGCCGAAGACGCCCCCGCCCCGGCTCAGCCTGCCGCCGAGGCACCACCCAAGGTCAGCTATTACCGCGAGGTGCGGCCCATCCTGGTCGAAAACTGCCAGGGCTGCCATCAGCCGGCGCGCCCCGAGGGTGGGCTCGTCCTGACGGGCGTCGCCGGCATGCTCAAAGGAGGCGACAGCGAAGAGCCGGCCATCAACGTCGAGACGCCGGACGAAAGCCTGCTGCTGGTGCAGATCATTCCGACGGATGGCATGGCGCTGATGCCGAAGGGCAAGCCGCCACTGCGTGCCGATCAGATCGAGTTGGTCCGCCGCTGGATCGCCGAAGGGGGCGTGGACGACACGCCCGACTCGGTTCGCGACACGATCGACGCCGCGCATCCGCCGCAGTATCAGAAGGCGCCGGTCGTCACGTCGCTCGACTACTCGCCCGACGGCTCGCTGTTGGCCGTCTCCGGACATCACGAGGTCTTGCTGCACAAGGCCGATGGTTCGGAACTGGTCGCGCGGCTGGTCGGTCTTTCGGAACGCATCGAATCAGTAAAATTTTCGCCGGACGGCAAGCGACTGGCGGTGACAGGTGGCTCGCCGGCCCGCTTCGGCGAGGTGCAGATCTGGGACGTCGAGTCGCGCAAGCTGTTGTTAGCCGTCAATTACACCTTCGATACGCTCGCCGGCTGTAGCTGGTCACCCGACGGCAAGCTCTTGGCGTTCGCCTGTACCGATAACGCCATCCGCGCGATCGATTCGACGACCGGCGCGCAGGTGTTGTATCAAGGGGCTCACACCGATTGGGCGCTCGATACCGCTTTCTCGACCGACGCCTCGCACGTCGTCTCCGTCAGTCGCGACGGTGCGATGAAGCTCACCGAAGTGGTGACGGAGCGCTTCGTAGACAATATCACGAGCATCACGCCTGGGGCGCTCAAGGGTGGCTTGATCTCGGTCGATCGCCGCCCCGGCCAGGACGAGTTGCTCACCGGGGGATCGGACGGCCAGCCGAAGCTTTACAAGATGTACCGCACCGAGAAGCGCGTCATCGGCGACGATTTCAATCTGCTGCGCAACTACGAAAGCATGCCGGGACGTATCTACGCCGTGGCGTTCAACGCCGATGGCAGCCGCTTTGCTGTCGGCAGCAGCAGCGACGGCACGGGCGAGGTCCGCGTCCACCAGACCGACGACGGGGCGGTCGTGTCGCGCTTTGCCGGCATCCGGGGACCGGTCTACGCCGTGGCGTTTCGCCCCGACGGCGCCGCCGTGGCCTCAGCCGGCTTCGATGGCCTGGTGCGTTTCAACGATCCCGCGACGGGATCGCTGGTGTCCGAGTTTGTGCCCGTTCCGATTTCGACCGAGCCCGTGGCGAGCGTGAGCGCTCCGTAACTGTCAGGAAGGATCGAACAACGATGTCGCGCCCGATGTCCCGACACCGAGGACGCCGTACGTGGGTAGCCGCCGTCGCGATCGGCGCTGCGGCCCTGCTGGGCCTTGCGTTGGTCTCGTCGTCGCGCGCCGACGAGCCGGAGAAGCTGTCCGAGGGGATGAAGATCGTCTCGCTCGAGGTATGGCCCGAACGGATCGATCTGGCCCATCCCTTCGCCTACGCGCAATTGTTGGTGACGGGGCGGCTCGAGACGGGCGAAGCGGTCGACGCCACGAGGATGGCCACGTTCACGTCCTCCTCCGATTTGCTGGCGATCGACGCGCGCGGTCTGGCACGTCCGCAGGCCGACGGCGCAGGAGAGCTCACGGTCGCCGTCGGCGGCTTGACCGCCCAGGTGCCGGTGACCGTGTCGGGCCAGGCCGACGAGTTTCATCCCAGCTTCGTGCGACACGTGATGCCGCAGATGTCGAAGCTCGGCTGCAACATGGGCACCTGCCACGGCGCCGACAAGGGGAAGAACGGCTTCAAGCTTTCGCTCCGCGGGTACGACCCGTTGTTCGATCATCGCGCGCTGGTCGACGATCTGGCCGGCCGCCGCTTCAACCGCGTGGCGCCCGATCAAAGCCTGATGTTGCTCAAGCCATCGGGGGGCGTGCCGCATCAGGGGGGCGTATTGACGAAGCCGGGCGAGCCCGCCTACGAATTGCTGCGGCAGTGGATCGCCGATGGCGTGACGCTCGATCTCGATAGTCCGCGCGTGACGTCAATCGAGATTCGTCCGCAGGATCCGCAACTGCCCCTTCCCGGCATGCGCCAGCAGATGGCGGTCGTGGCCACCTACAGCGACGGCACGACGCGTGACGTCTCGGCCGAGGCCTTCGTCGAAACCAGTTTGGGGGAAGTCGTTGAAGTGGACAAGCAAGGTTTGGCCACGGCGGTGCGTCGGGGCGAGGCGGCCCTGTTGGCCCGCTACGAAGGACGCTATGCCGCCACAACCGTCACGGTGATGGGAGACCGCACCGGATTCGTCTGGCAAGAGGTGCCCGAACACAACTACGTCGATACGCGCGTCTACGAGAAGTTGAAGCGGGTCAAGATTCAACCGAGCGAACTTTGCACCGACGCGGAGTTTCTGCGGCGGGTGTATCTCGACCTGATGGGTTTGGCGCCAGAGCCGGCCGAGATTCGTGCCTTTCTGGCCGACAGCCGTCCCACGCGCGAGAAGCGCGACGCGGTGATCGACCGCCTCGTCGGCAGCCCCGAGTTTGTGGCCCACTGGTCGAACAAATGGTCCGACCTGTTGCAGGTGAACCGCACCTTCCTCACGGAGAAGGGGGCCTGGGCCCTGCGCGACTGGATCCGCCGCGCCGTGGCGCACAACATGCCCTACGACCAGTTCGCCAAGACGGTGCTCACGGCGAGCGGCTCGACGTTCGAGAATCCGGCCGCCAGCTACATGCGCGTGCTGCGCGAGCCGGAGCTGGCGATGGAGAATTCGACGCAGTTGTTTCTCGGCGTGCGCTTCAACTGCAACAAGTGCCACGACCATCCCTTCGAGCGTTGGACGCAGGATCAGTATTACGATCTGGCGGCTTACTTCGTGCAGGTGGGGCGCAAGCCGGGGCTGGTGCCCGGCGATGAGGTGATCTTCGATATGCAGGGGGGCGAGGAGATGCATCCGCGCACCGGGCAGCCCGTCGCACCGCAGTTTCCCTACGCGCATGCCGACGTAGCGCCCGATGGGCTGCCGCGCCGCGAGCAGTTCGCCTATTGGGCCACGTCGATAGAGAACCCCTACTTCGCCACGAGCTACGTGAACCGACTGTTCAGCTACCTGCTGGGTATCGGCATCATCGAGCCGGTGGATGACATTCGCGCGGGCAATCCGCCGACGAATCCCGCGCTGCTCGAGCAACTGACCGACGACTTCATCACCAGCGGCTTCGACACCCAGCACCTGCTGAAGACGATCACCAAGTCGCGCGTTTATCAGCATTCGCTGGCCACGAATCGCTGGAACGACGACGACAAGATCAACTACTCGCACGCCATGGCAAGGCGGCTGCCGGCCGAGACGTTGTACGACACCGTGCAGCGCGCCACGGGCGCGCCGATCAAGCTGCCGGGCCTGCCCGCCGGCCAGCTTGCCACGCAACTCCCCGACTCGCACGTTTCGCTGCCGGGGGGCTTCCTCGACCTCTTCGGCCGCCCCCCGCGAGAAAGCGCCTGCGAGTGCGAACGCTCGAGCGGCGTCGTGCTGGGGCAGGCGTTGAACCTGGTGAATGGGCCCACGGTGGCCGATGCGATCGCGAGCCAGGAAAACCGTATCTCGCGACTCGTGGCGAGCGAGCCGGAGAACACGCGGCTCGTCGAAGAGCTGTTCCTGGCGATCCTCTGCCGTCCGCCGACCGAGGCGGAAATCGCCACCGGCACCGAGGCCATTCGCGAGGCGGAAGATCGACTCACCGGCGCGCAGGATCTGGCCTGGGCACTCATCAACAGCCCGGCGTTCTTGTTCAACCACTAGCGCGGCGTAGGTCAGGTACCCCGTACCTGACACTCCTTCGAGTTCGCCCCGTCGAGCAATTGTCAGGTACGGCGAGCCTGACCTACAAAGTGCCGCACTCGACGCGAAACAACTCGCGTCTCAATTGCTCACCGAGACGCCCCAACTCACGCCGGGTCGAGGGTGATGATGGTGGTGACGATAGGGTCGGTAGCAACCGGGACCATACCAGTAGGGTGGCGGCGGCGGTGGGTAGTAATACTCTTCGACGATCACCGGTGGGGCCGCAGCCACGATCGGCGGTCCCCCCGCCACGACGCGGGGGCCAGAGCTCGATTGCATCGCCTGGATGACCGACGTCGCGACCCCCTGCTGCTGCAGCAGAATCAGATCGCTCGCGTTCAAGGGCTGCAACGTGCCATTCGTGCGGATGTGGCTGGCGATGAGCTCGGGATCGACCCCCGCCTTGGTCATCGACAGCACGTCGTCGATCGTCACGCTGCCGGTCGGCATCTGTGCGGCCATGGCGGCGTCGATGTGCGCCGCGTTGCGGGCTTCGATCTCGTCCATGCCACTGCCGATGGCCGCGCCGGAGAGCGCCCCCACGCCAGCGCCGATGGCCGCGCCGGCGCCGGTGTGTCCCACGGCGTTTCCGACGAGCGCGCCGACGCCCGCGCCCGTGAGACCGCCAAACAGCGCGCCGCGATCGGCATGGTAGGGAGAATAACAGCCGGCGGCCAGCGTCGCCGAGGCCAGGCACAAGGCATGCAGGAGCAAAGTGCGGCGTTCCATCGCGCGCGTCCTTCGTAGCGGGTCGTGGTGGATAAAGCGCAGATTCGGCAGCGACGTGACAAATCGGCCACTCGCCCAGCGCGGGAGGCAGGCGAACAACCGGCGAGCGAACATGCAGACACGACGTCGCACGCGACCGGCATCATGCCAGCCACGCGCAAGCGGGGCGGGATTATGAAGATGCCAGCCGCGCACGGTCAAGGTGACCTGCCGCCAGCGCGCATGCCGAAGCGCGCGTTCGGTCGGTGCTAGCGGCGCTAGCGCTAGATCAAAACCGTGTGGCGCGCCGCTGGTGAGCGTCGATTCGCGCCGTATCAAATTGCCTTCTGAATCAATTCGACTCGCGGCGGCGCCTTCAGTTCGACCTCCAGGGCGCGCACCTCGGACGCAACTTTTTTGTACGAGTATTCGAGCTGCTCGATCTTGCGTAACGTCGCTTGCAAGTCTGAGCTTGCCTCACCGAGATCTGAAAGGCGCCTGCAAGAGTAGTCGAGCGTGCCGGTATTTCGGCGCAATAAAAAACCCTCCGTAGGCGGGGCAGGAACCTACAGAGGGCAATGGGGTGAGGAGTTTGACGTCCTCGAAAACAATCATCGCCCTGAGGTAGAAAAACGACTACCCCGCTGTTGGGCCAATCCGTGGAAGGGTTCGTGGACTGAGATCCGTGGTCAGGGGTTCGTGGGCAGTATCCTGCGGATTCGCCCGCTACAATAGGCGGCTTTCTCGGCTCCACTGCGTCGAGTTGTCTCGTTCCTCGTTTGAATTGGTGCGTACGCCATGCCTCTTGATCTGGTGCAAACGCTGTCCGAACTGGTCGCCACGCCGAGCGTCAATCCGATGGGGCGGCCGGTCTCGGGCCCCGAGTTCTTCGAGTACCAGATGACCGATTACCTGGAGCGGCTCTTCGACCGTTTGGGGCTGCGCTGGGAACGGCAGCCGCTGGAGCCGAAGCGCGAGAACATCATCGCCCGGCTCGACGGCGAGATTCCGCCCGAGCAGGGGGGACAGCTCATCATGTTCGAGGCGCACCAGGACACGGTGCCCGTCGATGGGATGACGATCGAACCTTGGACCCCCACGGTTCGTGATGGTCGCCTGTATGGGCGTGGGTCGTGCGATATCAAGGGAGGCATGGCGGCGATGCTGGTGGCGGTCTCGCGGCTGGCCGAGGAATCGCCCGCCGGCCGACCGACGATTCTCATGGCTTGCTCGGTGAACGAAGAGCACGGCTACAGTGGCGCGGTCGACTTGGCGCGGCTGTGGAAGGATGGCGCCAAGTCGATCATTCCGCGCCAACCCGATGCCGCGGTTGTGGCGGAACCGACCAACTTGAAAGTGGTGGTCGCGCACAAGGGGACGCTGCGCTGGAGGTGCCACACCGCGGGGCGCGCGGCGCACAGCTCGCAACCGCAACTGGGCGAGAATGCCATCTACCGCATGAGCAAGGTCATCGCCGCGCTCGAGACCTACGCCCGCGACGTGACGCCGACGCTCGCGCGGCATCCATTGTGCGGCGGAGTGACGTTGAGTGTCGGTACGATCCGTGGTGGGCTGAGCGTGAACACGGTGCCCGACGCCTGCACGATCGAGCTCGATCGACGCCTTGTGCCGGGAGACGACAGTCGTCAGGCGCGGCAACACGTGATCGATTTCATCGCCAATTATCCGGGGGTCGATTTCGAGGTGCGGCACGATCCGCCCTTCATGGATGGCGCCACGCTCTCCGAGGGGGCGAACGAGCGGCTCGCCGTGGCGCTGTCGGCCGTGGCCCGCGAACATTTCGGCGCCGGCGATCGCATCGGCGTGCCGTATGGCACCGATGCCTCGAAGCTGGCGGCGGCGGGTGTGCCGTCGGTCGTGTTCGGGCCTGGTTCGATCGATCAGGCCCACACGTGCGACGAGTGGGTCGAGCTGGACGAGGTGGCCCGCGCGAGCGAGGTGCTCTACCAGTTTGGTCGCCGCGGGCTGTAGCAGCGTAGCAGCCGGTCGAGGTCCTCGCCCGGCTGCGGTTCGTGAGGCTACGTCAGGCTCGGTTTAGTACGTATCGAGAATGAAGTGGTGGCCGGTGTGGTAGCGCCGCGCCTGCGGATACTCGTTGTGCCACTGCTTGTTGTAGACCGGGATCCGCATTTCTTGCGGATAGCGGTAGTACAAGTCGTCGGAGCTCTTGTAGTAGTCCGGTCCCCAGAAGTTCTGGGGATAGTAGACGTACGGGTAGTGGTAGAAGCGCTGCCAGTCCTGGGTGTTGTAGGTGCGACTCCACGTGCGGCCGTAGGCGTTTTGAGCCTGGGCCGACGAGACGCTGAAGACCCCGGCGATGAGCAGGGCGCCGCACGCGGCGAGAAAGGTCCGGCGATTCATTTTAATATTCCCCCCAGAGGGGACGCGCGGGGCGTCCGGCACGAGACGAGTCTGTCGGTGAGCGAGGTCCTCGCCCCCCAAGCTTCCCATCGGCAAGCGGCAAGGCCGGCGTTGAGGGAATGTTCGTCACATTCGGCACCTGCGGCAAAACCGCTAAACTGACCGCAATCGACGGAGTTTCACAGATTGCGACACGGCGCTGGCATTCTGCGCAAACTTTGCGGCCTGCAATGGGATTTGGACTCTCCATTGCCCCTCGGCTATGCTGCCAGCCGTGTCGTGAGTGGTGTCTGGTGGGTTCCTTTTGCGCCTGGAGAAGTTCGGCATGGCGACAGCTCCTCATAGGGCCGCGGACAAGCCGGTCGTCGCGCGGCGCAAGTTGCACTTCAACAGCTTTGACGAGGTGCTTGCCGAGGCCGAGCGGTTGAATGCTGGCACGTACCAGACTTTGGGCAACTGGACGCTGCCGCGTGCGGTGGGACACCTGGGCCAGGCCATGATCGGCTGCGTCGATGGCACCCCCTTCTTCGTTCCTTGGTGGATGCGACTCGCCGGCCGGGTGTACTTCCGGCGACGCCTGTTGCGAGAATTTCCCTCCGGCTTCAAGTTGCCGCGGCGGGCCGAAGCCAAGCTCGTGCCGCAGGAAGAGCTCTCGTTCGACGAAGGGATGCAGCGCCTGCGGGCCGGCCTGGCGCGACTGGCCGAGACCGATCACCGCATCCCACACCCGCTCATCGGCAAACTCTCCGTCGACCAGTGGAACACGTTTCATCTGCGGCACGCCGAGCTGCATCTGAGCTTCTTCGTGCCGGAGTGAGAGGGTGATGGCTGCGATGGAATTGCTGGCTCGACGTTTCGACAACGGACAACTCGTACGCTTGCGTCTCGAAGAGGGCAAGATTGCCGAGGTGTCGGAGAGCCGCGTGCCGGCGAACACCACGATTCCCCCCTGGGTGTCGCCAGGTTGGGTCGACATCCAAGTGAACGGTTACGACGGCCAGGAGTTCAGCTCGCTGGCCCTCACGCCCGCGTTGGTCGCGCGCATCGTGCGGCGTCACTATGAATTCGGCGTGACGCGGCTTTGTCCCACGCTGACCACCGAAGGCTTCGACGTGCTTGCGCACGGCCTGCGGACGATCGCCGCTGCTTGCGAGGCCGACGCGGCCATCGCCGCGAGCGTGCCGGGCATTCACGTCGAGGGACCCTACATCGCGCGCGAGGATGGTCCGCGCGGGGCGCATCCGCTGGCGCATTGCCGGCCCCCCTGCTGGGATGAATTCTCTCGACTGCAGGAGGCCGCCGGCGGACGCATTCGCCTGCTCACGTTGTCGCCCGAGTATGAAGAGGCGCCGGAGTTCATTCGTCGGGCGGTGGCTAGCGGCGTGGTGATCTCGATCGGGCACACGGGGGCCGACTCGACGCAAATTCGCGCCGCGGTCGATGCCGGAGCAACCCTGTCGACTCACTTGGGCAACGGCGCGCATCGCCAGTTGCGGCGGCATCCCAACTACCTCTGGGATCAAATGGCCGAAGATCGCCTGTCGGCCAGCCTGATCGTCGACGGGCATCATCTTCCCGCCGAGGTGGTGAAGTCGATGGTCAGGGCGAAGACCCCCGAGCGCATCATCCTGGTGAGCGACGAGTCGGGGCTCGCCGGTTTGCCCCCGGGGCGATATCCTTCCAGCGGTTGCGAGCTGGAGATCCTGCCCGATGGCAAGCTCGTGATCGCCGGCCAGGATCAACTGCTGGCGGGGGCCTCGGCGCCGTTGGGCGTGGGAATCGCGAACGTGATCCGCTTTGCCGGTGTCTCGTTGGCGACGGCGGTCGACATGGCCACCACGCACCCGGCTCGCTTGCTGGGGCTGTGGCAGGGAAAACTCGAAGCGGGGGCCCCGGCCGATCTCGTGCTGTTCGATTTCGACGAGCGGGGGGAGTCGAGCGAGCCAGCGAAACTTGAAGTACGGGGGACGCTTCGCGGGGGTGAGCTCGTCTACGGCAAATCGACGACTAACGGAGAAAGCGCACGGCATGGCACTGTTGGGTGTGAATATCGATCACGTGGCGACGGTGCGCCAGGCGCGCCGCACCAATGAGCCGGATCCGGTCTGGGCCGCGGCACTGGCCGAACTGGGGGGAGCCGACGGCATCACCATTCACCTGCGCGAAGATCGCCGGCACATCTTGGATCGTGACCTGCGGCTGCTGCGCGAAACGGTGGCCGTGAAGTTGAATCTCGAGCTGGCCTGCGACGATGAGATCGTGGGGATCGCCTGCCAGTTCGTGCCGCCGCAGGCCACGCTGGTGCCCGAGCGCCGCGAAGAGGTGACCACCGAGGGGGGGCTCGACGTGGTCGGCCAGCGGGCGCGGGTCGAGCGCGCGGTGGGGCGCTTGCGCGACGCGGGCATCGAAGCCAGCTTGTTTCTCGATCCCGATCTGAAGCAGATTGAAGCGGCCCGCGCCGTCGGGGCCGATGCCGTCGAGTTGCACACGGGCGCCTACGCGCTCGCGCCACCTGGAGCGGCGCAGCAAGAAGAACTGGCAGCCCTGCAGACGGCGGCCAAGGCGATCCTCGATGCCGGCCTGACGTTGCACGCCGGGCATGGCTTGACGTACCGCAACGTGAAGCCGATCGCGGCGATTCCCGGCATGGGCGAGCTGAACATCGGGCACAGCATCATCGCGCGCGCCATCATGGTCGGTCTGCGCGATGCCGTCCGCGAGATGAAGGCGCTCATTTCCTAGCGGCCTGGAAAGAATGCCAGCGTGGCTTCTTTCCGCTTCGAGAAGTTCGCCGCGAAGCTGCTCACGGCTCGGTACGCGTCCTACTCTCCTTCGCCGACCAGGATGAAGCTGGCCCAGAAGAACGGATGCGCCGCTTGGCCTTCGGCGCGTCGATCGGCCAGGATCTTCCGCTGCGCGGCGTGCAGGGCTGCGAGCTTGGTTTGTCCCTGGGCCAGGCTGCGGTAGAAGGCCGCCATCAGGCGCCGCGTTTCCACGTCGGGTACTTTGAACAGGCTCGTCAGCAGGTTGTGCGCTCCGGCGTGGAAGAAGGCGCGACGCAGCCCATACACGCCGTCGCGCGTGTCGATGTCCCCCAGACCGCTTTCGCAGGCGCTGAGCACGACGAGCTCCGTGCCACGGAAGTCGAGTAGAGAGATCTCTTCGGCAGTGACCCAGCCATCTTCGATCGAAGCGGCCGCGGCGGGATCGGTGGCCAGATCGTTGGCGCCGGCCAGCACGATGCCCGAGCGCAAGAGTGGATTCGCATTGAGTCGCAGGCGGGCGATACCCCCTGCCGCGCCGGCGCCGATCTCGGCCGATTCACCCGGCCCGCGCTCGATGCTGCCGGGTCCTTGCTCCGAGGCGGTCAGAAAGAAGCCGTGCGTGGCGATGTGCAGGATGCGGGGGGAATGGACCGCCTTGAAGACATCTTCCAGCGCGTTCGGGCCGACGTAGAGGGAGACCGGCGCGTAGGTGCTTCCCACGAGCGCGGTGTCGACGTCGTTGGCTTCTCCCTCGGCTCCCGGCAGTCGATTCCAGCGCAGCGCGCGCAGATCGACGTCGACGGGGGCCGAACGTTCGGCCAGTTGAATCTCGAGGGGTTCGTCGACCGCGGCCAGCACCTCTTCGGCCCGTTCTTTACGAGCGGGGGTCGCCAGATCGTAGTCGGGTCCGGCAAAGACGAGCGTGCCTTCGCCCGAGCGCGGAAAATCGCGCAGCAGATCGCGTCCGCAGGAGAGATAAGCGATGTCGAAATTCTCGAGCAGGTACTGCCCGCTGTCGGCAACGAGCGCCGCGAACGGGACTCGATTCAGCTCGCGATCGGGCGCGATGAAGATCTCTTGGGCCTTGCCGAGCGCGGGGCGCAACGGGTCGAAGATGAGTTCTGCCAGGTGTCGTCCGACCTCTGCATAGTCGGCTTCGAGGTCGGCTTCGGACGAGAGTTGCAGCTCGCGCGGCGCATCCTCGATGCTCTGCCGCATGCGGCTCACGGCTTCGTCGATGGCCTCGGCGGGTCCAAGATCGACGAATTGCGCGTCGGTCGAGCCGGGGGCGATCACGAAGGCGCCGTAATGATCGCCCAATTCGCGGTTCGCGCTTGGACCCTGGTAGACGTAGGTCGGAAAGCGAATGTACTCGACGAGGGCCGAGCCTGGGGGGAGGCTGGCCCTCACCGATTGGATCGTGACCTCGGTTTTTTCCTGGTGCAGGCGGCGGCGATTTAGCTCCTCGCGAATGTTCTCCTCGATGTCGCGCGCCTGGTCGCGGAGCGCGAGCTGTTTCTTGCTCACCTCGTCCAGCGTCATACCGGGCGGCGGCGAGAGGGCCAGATCGGTCGCCTGCTGCCGGAGTTGCTTCACCTGATCGAGCTGGCCGGCGATGCGCGGGTCGTGACGGAAGACGCTTTCCGCGGCCCGGTATTCGCAGAGCGTGTCGAGAATGACCGACTTGCGACGCAGCGTCCACGTCAGGGCGGCGCGGGTCATGGCGGGGTCGTCGGGGCGCGTCGCCGCGAGCGCCATCAGGCGATCGTACTTGTATCCGATCGACCGCAAGAACTCGCGCAGCGACGGTTCCGAGGCGAATGCGGCGATCCCTTCGAGTTGTCGCTGGTCGAGCGAGATGCTCTCTTCCAGCGCGGCGAGTGCCTCCTGAGGGCGATCGGTGGTCAGGTAGAGGATGGCCAGTCCGTAGAGCGTGCTGGCGATGTGTGGGCTCGTCGGTTCGAGGACGGCGCGGCGAGTCTCGAGTGCGGCCTGGAGCAACTTCTCGGCTTCGTCATAACGCGCCATCTCGATGTAGACGCGGGCCAGGCTGCTCTGCGTTTGCGCGGTCAGGGTGTGTCGGGGGCCGAGCCGACGCTGGCGGATCGCGAGCACCTCGGCGTGCTCGGCGGCCGCCTGGTCGAGCTTGTTTTGGCGCCAATGCATATTGGCGAACCCATTCAGGGTGCTGGCGTAGTCGGGATGATCTTTGCCCAGCACCTTGGCGCGCCCCTCGAGCGCCTGGCGAAAGAAATCTTCCGCCATGTCGTAAGCGCTATTATCCGAGCAGACGATCGCGGCCGTGTTCAAGCTCTCGAGATAGTCGGGATGCTCCGGTCCCAACAATTCGCGATAGAGCCGCATGATGCGGCCGAAGAGGGGCACGGCACGCTCGGTATCTCCCATGGCCAAATAGACCGCGGCCAGGGTGTTGATGGCATTGAGCGTGTCGACGTGCTGCTCGCCGTTGAGCTGAGTGTGGATCTCGACCGAGTGCCGGGCGAAGGGCAAGGCTTGCGAGGGGCGTCCCATGTCCTCGTACAGCACGGCCAGGTTGTTCATGTCGCTGGCGACCTGCGTGCTCGTCTCGCCATGAGTCGCGAGATCGCGCTCGAGGACGGCGTGATAGAGCTCCTTGGTCCGCTCGAAGTCCCCCATCTTGCGGCAGAGGATACCCAGGAACGACATGTCGATCGTGACGTCGGGATGCCCTTCGCCCAAGAGCTTGCGACGCCGCGCGAGCGCCTCTTCGGCCTCGGCACGGGCGTGCTCGTAGTCGCCGAGCTTGCGGTGGAGCGATCCCAACGAGCTCAGGGAGACGATCGTGTAACGATTGTCGTCCCCCAGCAGGCGGCGGCGGATTTCTAGCGCCTGGGTGGTCAGCTCGGCGGCTTCTTGAAACTGTCCCTTGCTTTCCGCGTCGGACGCGGCGGTCATCAGGTTCGAGGCCTCGGTCAGTTCGGTGCGGTCGGCCGCCGGCATGTCCGCCGTCTGCTGCAATTCGGCCAGATCGAACCGCGCGTTCGTCGTTCGCCAGTGATCCTGGCCGAAGAGACGTTCGACCGCATCCCAGCGCAGGCGTCGCGCGCGAATGGCGGGGGTAAAGTCGTCGTGTTGCTGGAATTGATTGGCAAGATTGTCGAGCGTGGAGACAAAGTCGTTTAGATGTCGCTGCAGGCGTTGCTTGTCTTCGTCGGCGAGGCCCTGCTCGATTGCGTCGAGGGCCCCCTGGCGTTGTTGCGCTGCCAGTGCGGCGCGCGAGGTGGAGTCGTAGAGGCTGGCCAGCGCGATCAGGCGCTCGGCATAGAGAGGGCTGGTCGGCCCATTGGTTTTGCGGCAGACTTCGGCCGCTTCGACCAACAAGGGCTCGGCATCCTGATAGTTTTGCTGATCGAGGTAGAGCCCCGCCAGGTGGGCCAGGCTCGCGTGGACGTCGGCGTGATTGCGGCCGAGCAGGCGAACGCGGATGGCCAGGGCCTCGGCCAGCAGGGGCTCGGCCAGCTCGTACTTCCTGTCTTCGGCATAAAGCCGGCCGAGATTGTCGAGCGTCGTGGCGACATTCGAGCTGTCGCGTCCTTCGAGCGCCGTGTGCAGTTCGATGGCGCGCTGGTACAGCTCGCTCGCCTCGGCATGCTTTTGCTGTTCGTCGTAGATGATGGCCAACTGATTGGTGTACAGCGCCGTTTCGTGACTTTCTTCGCCGAAGACCTGAACGGAGTTCAGCATCGCCTCGCGCAGCAGGGGTTCGGCCCGGCCGTATTCGCCCCGCAGACGGTAGAGGGCGGCCAGGTCGTAGACAGCGTTCGTATAGTAGGCGGGATACTCGGCCTGCGCGGGACGCAGGATGTCGACCGCTTCTTGCAGCAGCGGCTCGGCCAGTTGGTAGTCTCCCCGATCGCGGTACGAGTAGCCCAGCACGCGGAGGGAATCGGCGTACTCGGGATCGGTCTTGCCGAGAATTTTGGCCTGCAGGTCGACGACCTCGCGGTATTTTTCGATGGCCTGATCGTTCTGGCCCATCCGCTCCAGCAGGTTGCCCATGTTGTACAGGTTGATGCCGATCTCGAAGTGGTTTTCTCCCAGCAGGCGACGAATGAGAATGCCGGCTTCGTCGTATCGCGCGCGTGATTCGTCGTAGCGTTCGAGCGAGGAGAGGTGGTTGGCCATCTCGTTGAGGCAGTTGGGAATCCAGCGATCTTCCTCGCCGAAGAGCTCGCGGAAGCTCTCGAGGGCTTTTTCGGCGGCGGCCAGCGCCTCGGCCGGTTTTCCTTCGCTCCCGAGCAGCGAGGCCTGGTCGTACGCTTCGACGGCCGCTCGGTATTGTGCGCGTTGCTTTTCGCTCATCGCCAAGAGGCGCCTGGCCCGCAGGACGGCGCGACGCGCGTCGATGGTTTGCCAGTGGTCGGGCCCGGCGCATAAGGAGCGTTCCTGCTCGGCCTCGGAGAAGAGCTTGATCGCCGCGGTATAGTCTTCTTCGGCGAAGGCGACGTCTCCCTGGTTGACGAGGACGCGGGCGAGATTCTCGCGTATGGAGCGCACGTCGTGGTAATTGTCGGCGTGGCGCAGCCGCATGATGCGTAGTGCCTCGCGGTAGCGGGGCACGGCCTCGTCGTAGAACTGCAACTCGTCGTACGAGACGGCCAGGTTATTGAGCGCCACGGCCATTTGCGGATCGTCGGCGTCGTAAACGCGGCGGAAGTTCTCGGCGGCCTCGCGATGCAGGGGGAGTGCCGCTTCGTAGTCGCGCTGTGCCCGGTGGTAGCCGGCCAGCAGATCGAGGGTGTCGCCGATCGACGGGTGATCGCGGCCCACGAGGCGCTCGAGATCGCGCAGGCATGCTTTTAGCGTCCGCTCGACCTGCTCGAGTTGTCCGGCCTGCAAGCTGAGCTCGGCCGTGCGCCGCAGGGCGAGGATGGCGTAATAGTCGCCTTCTTTCAGGCGCTGGATCTCGATCTCGGCGGCCTGGCGGGCCAAGGGGAGCGCCTCGTTGAAGCGATCTTCTTTGGCGAGCCGGTCGGCCTGGCGCCGGGCGTTGAAGAGCTGCCAACGCTCGTCGGGGTCCATCGCGGCGCGGCGATCGACCAATGCCCGGCGGCGGCGCGCTTCGGCCAAGCGCCAGCCTTGGCGGCCGTAGATGGCTTCGACGAGCTTGATCTGTTCGTCGGCGTAGCGCCGGGCGTGGTCGAAGTCGCCAGTCTGCTCGTACAGCCGCACGAGATAATCGCACGAGGCGGCAATCTCGCGGTGGGGCTTGCCCTGATGGATCTCGCGACCGAGCGCGAGCAATTTTAGCGCCACTTCGAGGGCCTCGTCGAGCTGGTCTTCGCGCTCCAGACGCTGCACGTCCGCTTCGAGGCGTTCTAGCTCGAGATAGCGCGGATCGAGAGTCGGTCGCGCCGCGGCCGTGGCATCGGGGGGGCCCTGGCGGCCGGGAACAGGCGGATCGGCCCACAGCGCCGCACGAAATCCGCCGAGACAGAGCATCGCGGCGAGCACGAACCGGCCGCCGAGGCGCGCTACGCTGGCGGCCGGCGGTACGGCACGATCCGCGCCGAGGCGGTCACTGGGATGGGGCATCAAACTCCTCCCGGAAAGTGGCGAATCTATGAATTCTAGCACCTGGGACGGGCCGTTTCCGAGCCGAGCCTCCCTTGTTTCAGGCTCGGTCGGGGCGTGCGACAGCCCCACACGACTTACGACGCGGGGACCGCGTGGCGCGTTTCCTCTCAGCGCCGGTAGGCGTGAAATTTTTTGCCGGGCGAGGAACTTTGCCGCGCGGCGCGGCGTCTCATTCGCGTGGCCGACGAGACGACGAACCGGCGGCCTAAGTGATGACCAGAACGCGGATTACCGGGACTCTCCGCGACCAAAAACAACCTCGTGGTCCCGCCTCAAGATTCTGCTCAGGGAGTTTGTGTCATGGCTCGCATCTTCAAGAACGATCTGCTGTATGTGCTGGCGGCTTTGGCGGTTTGCCTGGCGGGCACGGCCAAGGGGCAAGACAAGACCCCGATCACGACGCCCGAGACGGCCCCCGCGGTAACCAGCTCTCTGCCCACGCTCGAAAGCCTGCTCGCCGAGAGCGGCTTCGCCTATCGCAAGATCGAGGACGGCAGCTACCGCATCACGGTCGAGTTGAGCGGCACGGTGTCGGTGGTGATTGCCCGCGAGGTGACGATGGGCTGGAAGGATTCGGCCGGCAACGACGTGAAGCTGGTGTATCTGTACCGTTGGTTGGGCGATCTTCCGCAGGGTGAGCATCGTCCCGAGGAGTTGCTGGCGGCGATCAATCAATTGAACGATGTCCGCTATATCGGCCGCGTGGTGGTGAACGATTATGGCGTGTACCTGTGCAACACGTTCTTCCTGCGACGTGCCGACGCGGAGAGCCTGACGGACGAGGTCTACCTGACGGCGAACGACGCGCTGGGAGCCTTGGAGCAGATTGGCGGTCTGATGAAGAAGCTGCAGGGTTAAGAGCGGAGCGAATCGTCGGGCGGGGAGAGGGAAACGAGGCCCACGCTCCCCCGAGCGAAAGCAATATGAGGCGGCTCCCGACACGGCCCCGCGGTCACCGAGGTGATCGTTGGGGCTGTGGTCGTTTGTGGGGCGTGGAATTTTTTTTGTGCGCGGAACGTCTCAAGATGGTCTTTTTCAATTCCGCGTTTTTGGAAGGGTGGTTCGTCGGTTGCTGAGGTGGTGCGTGGGTGGCCGATTCTTTTTTGCGCGGGGTGTAAGTGACGTACGATGCGTACCTTAAACATCCCCCTGCCGAGTCGCGACGGTCGCGCAAAGATGCGCTGGCAATCCAGCCGCGCGGGTGGATATGGTGCGTTCATGGCGAAACAAATGCCCAGGTTCAGTCTCAATAAGCGTTGGGGTCCACCCACGCGGGAGGAATTGGCGCGGGATCGGGCGATCAACGAGCGGCGGCGAGAGCGGCGTGCGAAACGCAAGGCCGAACTAGCGGCGATGACGCCGGCAGAGCGCGAGGCGGACGAGCGGAATCGCGCGGATCGTCGGTTCACGCGGTTGCTGATGCGGGCGTTCAAGAAGTTCGCAGCGCTCGACGATCGTGAGCGACGGCTCTTGGTGGAACGCAGGCTGGCGCGAAAGAATGCCGGGGCACATGAGGCGGAGGGCGCGCGCGGCGCGAGAGAGGAGAGCAGGAGGTCGGTTGAGCAGCAGAAGCGGGTGGGGGAGCGCCCTGCTGGGGGTGATGGCCCTGTCGAGGAATCGACTTGGGATCTCTTGATGCGGCACGTCCGGGCTGACCGAGCGGAGAGCGGCGCGCTTGGCGCGAGAGAGGTGAGCGGGAGATCAGGTGAGGAGGAGAGGGAGAGGAATGCGACGGGGGATGTTGTGGGGCGGCGCCGAAGAAAGAGGAAGGGGAAACGTGCTGCGTACGAGGATCGCAGCGCGGGGGAGGAGACCTGGGATTCCGGTGCTGAGGAGCCAGAGGCCGAGGAGCGGGAGGAGAGTGACGTCGCGGAGCCAGAGGGGAGAGAAGCCGAGGGGGCAGAGGGGGAGGAGCGATGGGAGCGGGAACTGGATGAGGTGTTCCTGGCGCTGGCGAGCAGGACGCGGCGGCGGATGCTGGATGCTTTGTATGAGGAGCGAGGGCAGACGGTGGCGCAGTTAGCCCGAGCCGTGGGGCGCGGTCACGAGACGGTGCGAAAGCACGTGGCGGTGCTGGAGCGTGCGGGACTGGTGAGGTCGGAGCGGCGCCGTGGGCGGCGCGGGCAGTGTTATCTGGATGGGACGAGGTTGGAGCGGCTGCGCTGGGGGTGGATTGGGAAGTTTTGAGGTGGGGGACAATACTATTTCCAGAGCGTGGCACACTACTCACGTTACAAGATAGCGCAACAAAAAAAGCCGCAGATCGTTGACACGAGCTACGGCGGTCGCCCCGTGGGGCGTTGCCTGCGAATGTTCCCGCCCGAAGGCGAGTCATCTTTGTTGCGAAAAGAATCGCAGGCCGAGATCAGGTACACTGTCAACGAGTTTAGCTGTGGTACGATCATGTTTCAAGCTACAGGGCGGCATTTTTCATCATCACGACTTTGAGTGCATTTTGGAGGGGCAAATGAGCGATCTCACGCTTGGATTGGATTTGGGACCGACGTCGGTAGGTTGGGCGCTGATCGACGAGCAAGGGGGAGAGATTCACGGTTGCGGTGTCCGCGTTTTCCCCGAAGGTGTTGATCGCGACACCAAAGGCACCGAGCTTTCCAAGAACGCACAACGACGTCTTGCGCGAGCAGCTCGCAGACAGATTGCGCGACGAGCGCGACGCAAGCGGCTACTACGTCGATTGCTTGTGGCTGCTGGATTGCTGCCACTAAGCGCCATCTACCCTCGCGAGCATATGGATCGAGTTGCATGGGAGCAGCAGGCCTTCCAAGCAGCGGACCCGTACTTTCTGCGAGCGAAGGCCCTTTCCGAACGTCTGACGCACGATGAACTCGGGCGAGTATTATTGCACCTGGCGCAGCGCCGAGGATTTCTCTCGAATCGGAAGGCCGATAAAGAGCGTGCCAAAGAAACGTCCGACATGCTGAAGGAGATCAGCGATCTCGAGGCTGAACTAGACGGAAAGACATTGGGACAGTATCTGCACGACCTACGTGGGACGAACGCAGGGCAGCAGCATCAAGTGCGTTTGCGCGGCCGGCATACACGGCGTGACATGTATGAGCGAGAGTTCAAGGCCATTTGGCAGGCGCAATCAGCGTACTACTCTGATCTGCTGACGGACGTCTTGCGTGAGAAAGTGCAGCGAGCGATTTTCTTCCAACGCCCCCTGCACAAGCCGTCTCCGAGCCTGATCGGCCGCTGCGAGCTGGACGAGACGGGGAGGCTCCCGCGCTGTGCGCGCGCGGATCGGCGCGCGCAGCGGTTTCGGCTGTACCTGGAAGTGAACAACTTGCGAATTCTCGACGCTAGTACGGGGCTCGAGCGGGCGCTGAGCACGGAGGAACGCGCGCAATTAGTCAAGTATCTGTCGAGCGCGAAGGAGCGCAGCTTCGACGCGATTCGCAAGAAACTCTTCGATCAACCGGAATCGATTTTCTTCAATCTCGAGCGAGGCGGACGGTCGAAGCTATTGGGAATGCAGTCGGACGATGCATTGTCGAAGCCCAAGGCGCTGGGGAAGACCTGGCAAAAGCTCGACGAAGGCCTGAAAGATCGTATCGTGGCCGCGATCATCGATGCCGACGAGGATCGCTTGCGACATCTTCTGCGCCAAGGTGACCTGGATCCGGTCAAAGCAGCCGACCTGCTCGACGTGGCGCTGCCCGAGGGTTACGCCAGCTATAGCTTGCACGCTATTAAGCGACTATTGCCGCACGTCGAACGAGGATTGCCGCTCTCGTCGCGCGATGAGAACGAACCGTGTGCGTTGCGCGAGGCTGGCTACCTCATGCCCTGGGATCGAGCGCAGCAGAAGCAGGCAGAACTCCCTCATCCACCTAATATTACGAATCCGTTGGTGCGACAGGCGCTCCACGAGGTGCGCAAGGTGGTGAATGCGATCCTACGAGATCTCGTTTACCGGCGTGGGCATCGGCTTACGAGAATTCACGTTGAGCTGGCGCGCGAGGTGCGCGGCACGGCACGGCAGCGACAGGAGCGAACGAAGGAGATGCGTGACCGTGAGAAGCTGCGCGATGGAGCCGCGGAGCGCATTCGCGAGCTGGGTTACAAGCCGACGCGAGATGCCATTGATCGCTATTTGCTGTGGGAGGAGCAAGACAAGGTCTGTATCTACAGCGGTCGCTTGATCAGCGTCTCGCAGCTATTCGGCGGCGAGATCGATATCGATCATATCTTGCCTCGTCAACGAAGTCTCGATAACTCGTTGATGAACAAAGTGGTCTGCTTCCGCGCGGAAAACAGTCAGGGGGTGCATCGCGATGCGAAAGGCAATCGCACGCCGTACGAATGGCTCGCCGCGAGCAACCCTGAAAAGTTCGAGCAGGTAGAGCAGCGTGCCAAGAAGCTCCCGTATCCGAAGTTCAAGCGTTTTACACAGCGGGATCTCGACTTGGAGGATTTCTTTGCGCGACAGTACGTCGACACGACGTACATTACTTCGCAGGTTGCGGAGTACGTGCGACCGTTGGGAGCGGATGTAATTTGTCCCAAGGGGCAACACACGGCCACACTCCGCCGACTGTGGGGGCTCGACACGATTCTGCGAGAGATGGAGGACAGCCCCGCGTGGCACGAAGCCCTGGAGCTACCACCCGGCGAGAAAAATCGTCTGGACCACCGGCATCATGCCATCGACGCCGTGGTAATTGCGCTGATGAACCGTTCGCGGTTGCAACAATTGGCGTCGTATCTCGGGACGGACGAAGCACAGCCGGGGTCGGTGGGCATGGAGCCCTGGCCGCAGTTTCGGCGCAGTGTCGAGCAGGCAGTCCGAGACGTTAACGTCTCGCATCGGGTGCGGCGTAAGGTGGCTGGCGTGTTGCACGAGGACACGATCTATGGACCGACGGCCAAACCGGGTGAGGTCTCCGTGCGCAAAGATCTTACAGCCCTAACTGCCTCTATGATCGCAGACATTCGTGATCCGATAGTCCAGCAACGGATTGTCGAACGCCTAGCACAATTCGGAGTCGTTCCAGGTCGGGGAGGAGACAAGATCCCTGCTGATGTTTGGCGCGAACCGCTTTGGTTAAACGCTGAGAAGCGCATCCCTGTTCGGCGTGTGCGACTTACGAAGCGCGACGAATCAATGGTCCCACTCATCGCAGGAAAAAAGCTCGTCAAACCCGGAAGCGTGCATCATGTATGCATCTTCGAGGATGTGACCGGCAAAAAGATACGATGGTACGCTAAATACGTAACTATGCTTGATGCCGCGCGCCGTATCAGGCGTCATGAAGCACTTGTCCAACGCCATGATCCAGAAAACCCTCAATCGCGTTTCGTCATGTCCCTCTGCAAAGGTGACTTGATGTTGACTGAGTTCTTGGGAAAGAAAAGACTCGTCCTCGTAACCACAATGGTTACGACGCAGAAGCGTATTCACGTGGTGGATGCAATGGACGCTCGGCCAGGCGCAAAGCGAAAGGATATCGGCAAGACAGCCAATAGCTTACAAGGGGCAAGAAAAGTGATCGTGGATCCACGGGGGCAGATTCGTTGGGCCAACGATTAAAGTGGCACATGAGATCGTCACAACGTATACTTTATGGGTAGACATTTTGGATCTACTCTGCACGGAGGCGTTCCTTCTCTCTTGAGGGGCGCCGGCGGTGATCAAGCACACGATCGAAATATCCTCGGCTCCGGTCCACCTCGCGACGGAGCATCGTCAATTGCTGCTCAAGCGCGACGGTGAAGTCGTTGGGCGCGTGGCGTGCGAGGACGTCGGCGTGGTGGTGGTAGACCATCCCGCCACGACGTACTCGCACGGCGCATTGCGGGCGCTCATGGAGTCGGACGCAGCCGTCGTGATTTGCGGGCACGACCACTTGCCCGCCGGCATTCTGTTACCCTTGGCGGATCACGCCGAGGTCGTGTGGCGTGTCGATTTGCAGGTCTCGGTCAGTCGCCCCCTGAAGAAGCGTCTCTGGCAGCAGATCGTCGCGGCGAAGATTCGCGCGCAGGCGGAGAATCTTGCCGGCACGCCGATCGCACAACGCAAGTTACTGGCGTTCGCCGATGAAGTGCGTTCAGGCGATGGCACGCTGCGTGAGGCGCAGGCCGCGCGTGTGTATTGGCAACACTGGCTCTTGAGCGAGGATCCGCAGGCCCGGGTGACGGACGAACGATTTCGGCGCCTCCGCGACGGAGCTTCGCCGAATGCCCTGCTGAACTATGGCTATGCCATCCTGCGCGCCGCGCTAGCACGCGCGCTCGTGGCGGCGGGATTGTTGCCGGCGCTGGGGATTCAACATCGCCACCGCGCGAACGCCTTCTGCCTAGCAGACGACTTGATCGAGCCGCTACGACCGATCGTGGACGAGCGCGTCCGCGAGTTGTACTGGGCAGGTCAGAATGAATTGGACCAACCCACCAAGGCAGCGCTTTTGGAACTGTTGACGCTGCCGATGTCGTCGTCGGCGGGAGTCGAGGGGCCACTCATGGTGGCGCTGCACCGTTATGTTGGTTCGCTAGTGCGGTCGTACGAATCGAAATCGCTCCAGTTGGAGATTCCGCGCGCGTGCGAATAAGCGGATATCGTTGCATGTGGTTGGTGGTGATGTTCGATCTGCCTGTCGATACGAAGAAGGCGCGGCGGAATTACGCGCGCTTTCGGAAGGATCTGCTTGAAGACGGGTTCACACAGATGCAATACTCAATTTACTTGCGGCATTGCGCAAGCCAGGAGAATGCGGATGTGCATACGTACCGAGTCGAGCGTCGAGTGCCCCCGGACGGCGAGGTACGGATTCTCACCATCACGGACAAGCAGTTTGAGCGGATGCGGATTTTCTGGGGGAAAATCCGCCGTGCGCCCGAGACTGCGCCCGCTCAGTTGCAGCTTTTCTGACGGCCGAACGATCGCAACTCGTGGCTGTCATGGTGTTTGCAGGACAAGGAGTGTACCTGATCCCGGCCTGCGACCAATCCGCAACCACGGCAAACAGCGACATGAGAGGCACGGAAGTGTACCTGATCCCGGCCTGCGACCAATCCGCAACACGAGACGGATGGCGCGGCTTCGCCGCTGTAGTGTACCTGATCCCGGCCTGCGACCAATCCGCAACCTGAGTGGCACCCCCGCCTCGATCTTCACCAGTGTACCTGATCCCGGCCTGCGACCAATCCGCAACAGTGGACGAGCCACACGCTGCCGACGATCCAGTGTACCTGATCCCGGCCTGCGACCAATCCGCAACCGAGGAGGAGTTCTTCGATTTATTCGGCGTAGTGTACCTGATCCCGGCCTGCGACCAATCCGCAACCGCGGCGTGACGGCCCCGCACGGCCAGCGCAGTGTACCTGATCCCGGCCTGCGACCAATCCGCAACAGGAGGCCAAGAATGCGGGCCAAGACATACAGTGTACCTGATCCCGGCCTGCGACCAATCCGCAACCACGGCAAACAGCGACATGAGAGGCACGGAAGTGTACCTGATCCCGGCCTGCGACCAATCCGCAACGGCACGCCGAAGCCCTTGAGCAGGGCAATCAGTGTACCTGATCCCGGCCTGCGACCAATCCGCAACACACAAGGTCACGACCGTGACCCGCGTTTCAGTGTACCTGATCCCGGCCTGCGACCAATCCGCAACCTCTCCCACGACGCACGTGGAATCGGGCGGAGTGTACCTGATCCCGGCCTGCGACCAATCCGCAACCGAACTTGACGTACCCGCGATGATCGCTTGAGTGTACCTGATCCCGGCCTGCGACCAATCCGCAACCAACAAGCACCCGCAGGTTGGCCAGATCGAGTGTACCTGATCCCGGCCTGCGACCAATCCGCAACGCCGACCGTCACCATGCCGGGCACTCCGCAGTGTACCTGATCCCGGCCTGCGACCAATCCGCAACGTGGTAAATGGCGAGCGTATCGTCGACAAGAGTGTACCTGATCCCGGCCTGCGACCAATCCGCAACCTTCTATTGTAAGTCAATTTTCTGGCGGAAAGTGTACCTGATCCCGGCCTGCGACCAATCCGCAACGCTAGGCAGTTGCTTGGACGTATGCCTAAGAGTGTACCTGATCCCGGCCTGCGACCAATCCGCAACAGGCCGGCGCGCACGCTCGAGGCGACGCCGAGTGTACCTGATCCCGGCCTGCGACCAATCCGCAACAGACGGATAGCAGCCTGCTGGAGCGGTGTAGTGTACCTGATCCCGGCCTGCGACCAATCCGCAACCACGGACCCGGTGTGTGTTTTGTGGCACTCAGTGTACCTGATCCCGGCCTGCGACCAATCCGCAACCTGCCCGCGACATGGTCGGCAAACAGGTCGAGTGTACCTGATCCCGGCCTGCGACCAATCCGCAACCGACCTGCGACGTGAAGCTGCTGCCCTGGAGTGTACCTGATCCCGGCCTGCGACCAATCCGCAACCCAAGTCGCGGCGCACCTTGGCGGCAGCAAAGTGTACCTGATCCCGGCCTGCGACCAATCCGCAACGTGAGCAGCCGGCGGAAGAGGGTCGTCTTCAGTGTACCTGATCCCGGCCTGCGACCAATCCGCAACCGGCCGTGTTCGTGCGCGCCGGCCGACTCGAGTGTACCTGATCCCGGCCTGCGACCAATCCGCAACCTACCGTCAACATGCCGCCATACTCGCTGTAGTGTACCTGATCCCGGCCTGCGACCAATCCGCAACTCAAATGATCGTCTGCGACGGCACCATCCAAGTGTACCTGATCCCGGCCTGCGACCAATCCGCAACAGCGACTTGAGACAGCGTCTGGCTGCTGCAGTGTACCTGATCCCGGCCTGCGACCAATCCGCAACCTTCGACTATGGATCGGCGCGACCGGCGATAGTGTACCTGATCCCGGCCTGCGACCAATCCGCAACAGAGCCTGTGGCATCTTCGCCAACCTCTTCAGTGTACCTGATCCCGGCCTGCGACCAATCCGCAACGGCAGCGAGGAGGGGGAGTGTACCTACACGAGTGTACCTGATCCCGGCCTGCGACCAATCCGCAACTCCTCCCACCAATGACCTACTCCGGAGAGCAGTGTACCTGATCCCGGCCTGCGACCAATCCGCAACCTGTCGGGGGTGATCCTCGTCGCGCTCGGCAGTGTACCTGATCCCGGCCTGCGACCAATCCGCAACTCAAAGTGCTGACTGGATCAAAAAAGGTCGAGTGTACCTGATCCCGGCCTGCGACCAATCCGCAACAGAACCCTACGAACACCACAGCCAGGGGTAAGTGTACCTGATCCCGGCCTGCGACCAATCCGCAACGATGCGTGGACGTCGAACTTCACGTTCACGAGTGTACCTGATCCCGGCCTGCGACCAATCCGCAACCAGCAGCAGGACGAACGGAATCAAGCCGATAGTGTACCTGATCCCGGCCTGCGACCAATCCGCAACACATCGATGCACTCTTGGATATGCAGACCAAGTGTACCTGATCCCGGCCTGCGACCAATCCGCAACCCGTTAAACCCAGCGCAATTGTTGTTACAGAGTGTACCTGATCCCGGCCTGCGACCAATCCGCAACTTCAATCAACTGTCCCAGCCAGGCTAAAGAGTGTACCTGATCCCGGCCTGCGACCAATCCGCAACACAACTCATCGGCGGGGACCGAGCCGCGGGAGTGTACCTGATCCCGGCCTGCGACCAATCCGCAACGTAGGACCGGCTGCCGTTTCGGCGGCATGCAGTGTACCTGATCCCGGCCTGCGACCAATCCGCAACGTGGTTGGGTTTGCGGACCAGATTCGCCCAAGTGTACCTGATCCCGGCCTGCGACCAATCCGCAACGTCAAGTAGTTTTTCTCCAACCTCCTTCGAAGTGTACCTGATCCCGGCCTGCGACCAATCCGCAACGCCGTGGCGTGCCACGAGCTGGGGCACGGAGTGTACCTGATCCCGGCCTGCGACCAATCCGCAACCAATCCCTCTACCACGAGCAATCGTTTACATTGTCACGCACATGGGTGCGTGACCTACGCGTTCTGTCGAACGTTCGATCAAGCAGTCCCGCGTTCCTCTGGTCGCTGCGCGACACCGACCCTCTTGCGACTGGGGGTGGTTTCCGAGGGAGGACTTTTTCCGCAAGGTGATCGGTGCTACCCGGCTACTCGTCCGCGGTGTTGTTCAAATTGCCTACGCGCAGGCAAACGCCCGGGGCGATTTTTTTCGTGCCCGGGCGTTTGGTGGACTTTGCCTGGTTGTTTGCCAGGTACGGCGTACCTGACCTACTTTATTGTCACTACGGCTACTAGTTCTCGCTCATGTAGGGGAGGAGTTCCTTGCGGAGGCTGAGGCGGGAGTTGTGGGCCAGGACGAGTTCGTCGGCGAGGATTTCGGGGTCGGCCGTGCGGAGCCAGAACGAGTTGCAGTAGTAGACGCCTCCCTTCGGGGCGCTGACGCCGCCGATGAGGTACTGATCGTTCAGCTCGGCGATGCGCTTGAGCATGGAAGCGGGCAGCTCGACCCCGTCGGCCACCGGCGTGATGGTGGTCCAGATGTAGACGAGCTTCACGTCGTTCCCCTTGGAATCTTTCCAGCCCATGGTGCGCTCGCTGGCGACCACGATGGAGACTTCGCCGTTGGCCTCGACCGTGATGCGGTAGGCGACGTTGCCGTCGTCGAAGGTTTGCTTCGAGTAGGCGAAGCCGGCGGCGTCGAGCAGTTGCTCGAGCGACGGACCGGCCGAGGCGGCCGGGGCGGCGGCGTCGTTGGGGTTCTTGGGTTGAGCCTGGGCGACCGACAGCCCGGCGGTGCTCAACAGGGCGACGGCGGTCAGGGCGAGCAAGCTGCGACGGATGAAGCGAGACATGGTTCGTGTTCCTTCTGCGGATGGTGTTGAACGGGAGTCAACAAATCTGGTGATGGGATCGATGGATCGTTCTCGAACGTACGTGGGCTGGGGGGATCAGGTCTGGCGATCGCGCTGGGGAATCTGGGCGACGACGAGCTCGACCACCTTGCCTCCTTCGATGCGGACGGCGAGCCCCAGGTTCCGATAAAAGCGGTAGGATTTTTCGGGATCGTCGAGCTCGCGGAAGTCGTAGTCCTGGCCGGCGAGAAGCTTTTCGAGATCGTCTTTGGTCATGCCGATCTTGATCGACTTTTTGCCGCCGGTGAGGCCGGAGCCACGCAGGGGCAGCTCGGGGGCGTTCGGGCCGCTGAGTCGCACGGCGATGACGTCTTCGAGCCCGAGCACCTCGAGGCCGAGATCGTTGTAGCGATATCGCATGAGCTTGCCACGGCGCGGGGCGATGGGGAGGGTTTCTGGTTCGCCGAGCTTGGCGAGTTCGGCTTGGACCGGATTGCCGAGGTCGATCGTTTCGCCCGAGGCGAGCGGCACGGAGACGACGAGGCGGAAGCTTTCCTTGCCGGCCTTTTGCAGTTCGTCCTTGGTCTTGGGAGTGGCGTTCAGTTCCTTGCAGAGCTTGGCGTAGCTGTCGTAACCCAGGGCCCACCAGGCCGAGGCGGGGGTGGCCGAGCGGAGGTACAGCTCCCACTCGTCGAGGGCGCGGCGGCGCTGATCGACGTTGGGGGAGGCCATGAGCATGGTGGCGCGGTTGTATTGCAGCGCGGTGGCCAGCGCCGTGGTGGTGGCGGGCCTGCCTCCGGGAAGCTCCTTGCCCAGCTTTTCGACTTCGGTGAACTTCGATTCGCCGTCGGTGGCGTTGCCGCCGGCGAGATCGACGACGCCGGCGTTGAGCAGGATGGCGGCCCGCATGAGGGGATCGAGCGAGTCGTCCTTCATGGCGTCGCTGGCGGCCTCGGTGAGGAAGCGGGTGGCGTTGCCGACATCCTTGCCATCGGGGCAGACGAGGTAGGCGACGCCCAGGTTGGCCTTGGCGAGCGTGAGGTCGGGCTTGAGACGGAGGGCTTCTCGCAGGGCGCCGATGGCCTCGAACCAGACTTCCGAGTCGGGTCCGCGCAGACCGGCAGAGAGAGAATTGGGACGTGAGTAAAAGCCACCGACAAGAATCTGGCCGACGGCGAAGCTGCGGAGGTCTTCTTCCTCGAGGCCATCGCAGTATTGCATGAGGAGTGCGTAGCCGAGATTGGCCCAGGCTTCGTAGCAGTTGGGAAAATCCTTGATAACGAAGCGGAAACAGGACTCGGCCATGGGATAGTTTTCGGTGGCGAGGAAGATATTGCCATTCTCGAAGGCGCTCATGCTCTTCCAGATCTTCGACTGTTCGCCGTCGATGAGGACGAGGCGGTCTTTCCACGAGGGGTGGTCGACGCTGAGACCTTCGAAGGAGGTGTACTCCAAGCCAAGCTCGATGATGCGCTGAATGCCCTTGATCCCCCTGGGCAGGGAGTAGCCGGCCTTGACCATGAGCTTGGCCCCTTCGACGTCGGCCTCGTTCTCGTCGATGCGGGTGTAGACGATCTCGATGAACTTGGGCTTGCCTGTGCTGGGGGTGACGACGTGGCCGCACGTGATGTGCGAAAGCTCGTGACCGAGGATGAAGGCGAGCCGATCGGGGTCCCCCTGGATGATCTGATCGAGCATGCCGGTGAAGACCACGGAAATCGGATAGCGGAGGTTGGGGTCGTCCCCTTCTTTCGATGGGCGAATCGTCGCGTAGGCGTTGCAATCTTTGTTCTCGACGATTTCGATCGTGGGGGGCCAGGCGAAGCCTTCGGGGGGCTCGGCCACGGCGAGCAGGCGGGCCCAGACATCCTGGACCAGCTTCTGATCGGACTCACTGATTTCGGCGCGGGCCGGAGGGGCCACGAGGAGCAGGCCGCACAGCACCGTGGCGGCGGCGAGCGTTCGCGCGAGCATAAGGTTGTTGCGTAGGGCGGACATCGAAGGGTTCCTCGATCGATCGGGCGTTGTTTGCGTGGAAGCCGTTGCTGGGGGGTCGGCGTGCCGCTGGCTCGGCACGTGCCCTGCCGTTGGGTGGCAACGCCGACGATTTCGCGACTCTGATCGTTTTGCTGGCGGAGAGTCTGCCCACGCGAAATCGTCGGTGCCACCCGAGATCATCTGTCCGCACAGGCGGGCGGCCTGTGCCACTGAGTTACAGCTTTTGGTTACTGTTTGGCGGTGGCCTGAGCGGGATTATCGCGTACGGCGGCCGCTTCGTTGGGGGCGAGTTCGGCCGACTTCTCAGGGGACCTGTCCGAGAGGAGGCGGCTTTGGAGCTTCTTCGTGTTGAGCTTGTTGATCTTGCCGGCGTCTTTGTCGGTGAGGGCCGTCTTGCGGTTGGCGTTCAGGTTTTGCACCTTGGTCGTGCGGCCGTCGGCAGCGCCGGCGGCGATGCTCGATTTGTTTTCGGTGTTGAGGGGTTCGACGCGAGCACCGGCGGCGAGGGCCTGCTTGTTGAAAGCGGCGCTGGGGGGGGCGAGGGCCGCCTTGGGCGCGCCGCTGATCTTGAGCCGGTTGACCTTGTCTCCCTGTCCGCGGCGGCCGAGCTCGGCACGGTTGGCGGGCTGTTCGACGGTGGGGTTTTCGCGCGGTTCGACGACGATTTCCTCGAGCGTGAAACTGGTTGGGACCGGTTCGTCCGCGAGGGCGGGCAGGGCGCCCAGCGTGCTCGCCAGGAGCACGACGGTCGACAGGCGTTGTTTCTTTTTGTTAGGCATCTTCCAGTTCTCCACGTGTAGTTCTGACTGCGATGCTGGCGCCGAACGTCGTCGCCTTCGCCAGTTTGGGACGACGACGGGGCGCAAAAAGTTCCACGCTTCCGCGATTCCTACGGGGCTCGGGCGCGACGGGGGGCGCACGGGCCGCGGAGGTCTGGCAGCGGGCTGTCTGCCGGTTTCGAGGCTGCCGATTGTGCGGTACGGGGGAAGGACCCCCACTTCCAGAGGTTACGACGCGGCGGGTGGATTTTCCAGCATTTATTGCTGTCCGCGCGGCTAAAGAGCCTGGTTCAGGGATGATGCTACCACGTTTTCCGGGCTTCCGCTGGGCGCCCTGGGGTCGTTAGCAGCGCGGAGCGGAGTCAGCGAGGCCGCGGCCCGGATTGGGGGGATTTTCGGGGTCGGGAGAGGTCCGAGCATGACGATCATGCAAGGACGGGGGTCAAAAGGCGCCTGGCGACGTCGGTCAGGCGGAAGTCGCGTCCGGCGTAGCGGTAGGTGACGCGCTCGCCGATGCGCAGATCGCCGAGCCCCATCTCGCAGGCGCTGAGGGCGACGAAAGTTCGCCGAGCATACGGACGTGCTTTTACCAGTCTCGGTCGAAGACGACTCCGGCGCCGCGGAAGCCGCGGGTGCGATCGATGCGGCCGTCGCCGTCGCGATCTTCTTCGAGCAGGATGATGTCCCCTTCCTGGTCGTAGTAGATTCGTCGGCGGGGACGCTTGCCGTCGAGGGGGGAACTGAGGGGCGTTTGCTCTTCGGCGAGCGCACGCCAGAGGGCGGGGCGCGGGCCGGCGGCTTGTTCTTCGGGGAGTCGCACCCCTTCGAGCAGATCGCGGCGGTGGTCCGCGCCGATATAGAGGAGCACCAGGAAGGCCCCGCCGAGCAGGGCGATGATGCCGGCCGAGGTGAAACGGCCTGGTGTGTTGGCCGGCCGGATGCGTTCGGTGTCGTCCACGTCGGTGGTTGCCGCGAGCGCGCGTTCGAGCAGCGTGACCGCCTCATCGGCCCGCTGCTGGTCGACGCGCAAGACGTAGGTACGGCTCCAGTCGCCACTGACGGCGTTGTAGTCGTCGTGCTCGAGAATCTTGGTCTCGATGCCGGCCGCCTGCAGCACTTCTTCGAAGTATCCCACCTCGGCGAGATTCGAGACGCGCGCCACCGTGCGCATGGTGTCGGTGGCCGCCTCGCTCGTGAGCTCCTCGCCACAGTGCGGGCACGTCACCGGCTCTTCCCACGGCGTGGGGGTGAAACGCTGGCGGCAGTACTGGCAGGTGAGAGGTTGCATTCAGGGAATAGTGGTCAGGGGTTAGGGAGCATTGCACTGGCCACTCTAGCGGAACTGGAACGCGTACAGGTCGGCGTCGTGCATGACGAATCGCAGGCGGACCGGTTGGCCGGCGAGCTTGTGGAGCTGCGGGCTCGATTTCCAGCTTACCGCGCGGTCGAGGTCGTCGCCCACCAGCTCGATCGATTCGTCGAGGGTGAAGCCAGGAATCGGCTTGCCGGCGGCATCTTGCAGTTCGACCTTGATCCCCCCGGCGGCCGACGTGGCGAAGTTCAGACGCAAGGCTTGGATCTCGTCCGTCCCGCCGAACGTGAAAGGTTTGGTCACCAGCTCGCCGCCCGCGTAGGGGGCATGGGCCGAGATAAAACCGTCGGGTCGAAGCGTGTAGCGGTCGAGTCGGGCGGTGGGCTGACCGTAGTTCTTTTGCACGTAGAGGGACATTTCGTGGGGGCCGGTGTCGAGGATGCCCCGCGCCGGGTAGTTGGTGCGCGAGACCCAATTCTCGAGGCCGGGGCCAGGTCGGACGAACGCTTCGGCGAAGGCGCGGTCGTACCGCAGCCCGCCGCGGCTGGTGAGGAGCACGGCGTCGGAGACATCGCCGAAGTACTTCGGGTTGACGCCGATCTGCTGGGCCTCTTCGGCGGTGATTACCTGCCGGCCGGGCAGGAAGCGGGCCGCCACGCCGATGTAGTATTGCGGCGCCCGGTGGTAGGGCTGCGTCTGGTTCGTGTAGAGATGCTCGACCGGCGCGGGGCCGAAGTCCATCATCTCGCCGGCGGTCCAGGAACGAAAATCGGGACTCGTGGCGCGGGCGATCGAGCGGACTTTTTCGGGCGACTTGCGATAGTAGAGGACGTAGCACTGCTCGGCCTCGGACCAGCAGGCGTTGTTCTGCGAGTCGAAGACCCAACCGCTGTCTTGGAAGACGGGATCGGCCTGGAGGGGGCGCCAGCGCAGACCGTCGGCCGAGACGTAGGCGATCAGGCCGCTCTGCGCGGTGCCCCCCAGCGCCTTGTAACGCTCGTCGGCGGGTACGTCGGGCCGGGTATCGAGAAAGGGGGCGAAGTTATGTGTGGCCGGCGCGGCGTCGGCCAGCACGACGTTGTTCTCGCGGGTGCCTTGCACTTCGAAGAGGCCGAGGTTGGGTTTTTCCCAATGGATGCCGTCGGTGCTTTCGGCGTAACAGGTGGTTTCGCCCGGCGAGCCATCGGCGTCTGCCTCGTGCATGCCGCGGTAGTACATGCGGAACTTGTCGCCATCGCGAAAGAGGGTGACGTAGCCGCAGAAGGGACCTTCCCAGGGATGGTCGAAGGCGAGGGCCGCGCCGGCGTGACAGGGCTCGTGCAGCTTGAGTGCCACACGGTCGAGCCGCTCGATGCGCGAAGCATCGACGAAGAGCTCGCGGCGCGTGCCGAGCGAAAGCGTATCGTCAGCAGCTCGTGCCGTGAGGGGCGCGAAGCCGACCGACATCTGGCACGCGAGCGCGAGTGCGGCCGTTAGGAGCCAACGCATGAGAATCCTCCTGGGGTGGGTCCGCGCCGGGGGGGCGGGTCGGGGGCGAGGCAGGATAGCGTCATGGTAACTTGCCACGCATCGCGATGCGCTGGGTGCGGCGCGAACGAGGGAGAGAAGTAGCCTGCCGATCCTTGATCCTCTTGTCGCTGCGCGACACGGACGATTTTCCGACTCGGGCCCGGTCTGTTGGCAGCGCCGCCCCGGAAAATCGTCTGCTACCCCCGCTGCTTGACCGCAATATCAAAGGGTTCACGGTGTAGGGTGGCATGCCGAGAATGGCAGGGGTGGTAGCCCCGACCTCATGGGAGCGACAGACGGCGGAGCCAGCGTTCGAGCCGGCCGAGCAATTCGCTACGGACGCCGGCGTAGAAATGGTCTCCCCCGGCGATGACGCCCACCTGGCGGTGATCGTGCGGAGGTGGCAGGGCCTCGATGGCCTCGGGCACGCCGGCGAAGGCGATGTTCCGCGCGACCTCTTCGCTGCCGTAGAGGATCAACGTCGGCAAGCTCACGCCGGCCAGCAGATGGAGTATCTGGTAACGTTCGTGAGGACCGTACTTGTCGACATAGCCGGCGGCCGAGACGACATACGGCAGCGGGAAGGTCGACTCGATCAACGTGTCGCCACGTCCGGCATCGACGAGCGCCTGCGCGGCATCGAACGCGGCGGAAAATTCTGTGCCGTGCGCGCTCGCGCGGAAAACGGAGTGCGATAAACGCGGCGGCGAAATGGCCACGAGCGCGCGCACGTCGTCGAGCGGAGAGCGATCGTTCGAGTTCTGGCGATCGTCGTTCGCGGACTGCGCGAGCGCGTAGATGCACTTGAGTCCGCCCAGGCTGTGCCCCAGCAGGCCGACGCGCTCGTAGCCGCGCTCGACCAGGAGCGCGACCCAGGCGGCGAGATCGAAGCGGCAATCGGCGACGCGTTCGTAGGCGGCGCCGCCGCGGACGGGGCCGGTGCGGCCACTGGTGGTGCTGATGCCGTCGTGGCCGCGCGTGTTGACGCGCAGCGCAGCGATGCCCAGCTCGACGAGGCGCGCGGCGATCGTCTCCATGAGGGTCGAGGCGTAGAAGTTGCTGCCCGTGCCGTGGACGCAGACGATGGCATCGAGCGCGGGTCGTGTCGGCGGCGCGGCATCGCTGATCGGGGGTGGAACCTGGAGCGCGCCGGCAAGTCGCAGGCCGTCGGCGGTGGTGATGTGGACGAGATCGACTTGCATGGCTCGAATTCGCTCGCGCGGAAACGGGGCGGAGTTTTTAACGCGCTCTTCTGCGCGCGTGGTGACTACAGGGCCGCATGATCTGACTTTGTCAGGTACGGGGTACCTGACCTACTTTTGCCTCTCGAGGGCGTAGAGGCGGCTGCGGGTGGTGATGTACATGGTCTTGCCGATGGCGATCGGCGTGCCGTAGACAGAGTCTTCGAGGGTGTTTTCGGCGACGACTTCCAGCTTGCGGGCGGCTTTCAGCACGGCGATTTCACCATCTTCGTCGCCGAGATAGACGTGGCCGTCGGCCACATAGGGCGAGCCCCACACGCCGGCCAGCATGTCGTGCTGCCATAGCTCTTCGCCGGTGGCGAGATCGAGCGCGTGGAGAAAGCCGTCGAGATCGGCGGCGTAGACGATGTCGTCATGAATGGCCACGGTCGAGATGGAACGGCCAAACTGCTTGGGGCCGAGACTCCACACGGCGCCTTGCGCGGTGACGTCGCCCGAGCCGCCGGCGTCGATGGCGTGCAGGGCACCGGGCCCGCCGCCATGCTCGGGATCGATCCCCATCGCGACGTAGACGCGTCCCGCATGGAATACCGGCGTGCCGACGATGTAGTTGCGCGTGCCGCTGCCGCCGGGTTGCCAACGGGCATCCTGGGGGTTGCCGTCGAATTTCCAGGCGAGCGCGCCGCTGGCGGGATCGAGCGCGTAGAGCCAGCCATCGCCACCGCCGAAGTAGACCTGCGGCGCGAGAACGCCCGCGCTGGTCGACAGCGTGCCGAGTGCGGGACTCGACCATTGTCCTTCGAGGATCGCGGTCTGCGCGACGCGGCTGGCGGGACCCTCGAGGGCGCCTTCGCCCCAGACGAACTTGCCCGTGCGCTTGTCGAGCGCGAGAAAGCTGGGTGCTTCCGGCGCGTCGGCCTCGGCGCGGTCGCCGCTGAAACCGTTCGACGTGCCGACGTAGACGAGATCGCCGACGACGAGCGGATTCGACGAGGCCATGAAGCGGGGGCTGACGCCCAACTCGGCGATCATGTCGTAGCGCCAGACGATGTCGGCATCGTGGGGGCCCTGCCGCGCTTCGTCAGTGATCGGACCGTCATTCTCGCCGTCGGTGAATCCGGCGACGTCGGCGGCGACGACCTCGGCGCGGTTCGTGACATAGTAGACGAGCTCGCCATCGACGGCCGGGCTCGAGCAGAGCCCCTGCAGGGGCCAGTCCTGTGCCTCGCCCGTGGCAAGCTTCTCGTAGGTGGCCTGCCAGAGGAACTTGCCGTCCGCGGTGCTGAAGCACATCAGGACGCCGCGATCTCCCTGGATCTCGGGATCGCGCGGCCTGGCGTTGTTCGTGCCGACGAAGATCCGCTCGCCGGCGACGACGGGATTGCCATAGGAGAAGGAGCCGAGATCGGTCGTCCAGCGGATGTTCTCGCCGGAGCTGGTGTCCCACTGCGTGGGGAGATCGTGCGCCGAGGGGCTCGCCATGTTGCGCGCGGGGGTGCCGCCCCACATGGGCCAGGCGTGGGAGAGAAGTTCGTCGGCACTGGCACCGGTCGAAACCGATGCCGCGAGCAATAGCACAGCGAAAGCGAATCGTTCAACGAGCTGCCGAGTCAAACAGCGATACATGCGATCACGTGATGATTCCAGAATCGAATTGCCGTTGCGCGAGCGTGCGCCGTGCCACTATTGTATTCCATGGCGCGGGCCAACAGATGTACGTCAGGTACGCGCGTACCTGACAATCTACCGAGTTGGCTACGTCGAGGAGTGTCAGGTACGGCGTACCTGACCTACGGGAGCTGATCGATGTTGAATTGCTCTAAGGCAGCAGCGCTGGATGTTGGCTTCCTGCACGGGCCGGCGGCCTGTGCCACTTTTGCCAGTTGCCTGGTCTGCGGCGCATGGAGATGGCGTCGTGGGAAGTGAAACGACAACCAGCCACGACGCTACGAGCGGTCGGTTTGCTCGGGCTGGTTGGGGGCGCTGCTGAGTTGCGTGAGGACCTGCAGGGCGCCGTTCAGGTGGGCGAGACGCGGTCCGAAGCGATCGACGAACTCGTTGAGCATGAACTCCCCTTCGAGCAGGGCGTCGGCGTTCTGCTTGATCTCGTCGGTCATGGTGGCCAGGAACTCGGTCTGCACGCGGCTAAGCGTGTCGGCGGCCAAGCGGCAATCGCGCGCCAGGCGCGGATTGGCCTGCTTCCACTGGTTCAGCTCGGCATTGCGCTGGCGCTGGGCCGAACTGAGTTGCTGCACGAGCTCTTCGAGCAACTCGTTCTGGCGGTCTTGGGCCTCGAGAAGCTGACGCAGCAGGGGGACGGCCTCGGTCTCGAAGGGAGCGGTATGCCCCGACTGACTGGTGGGGGTGATGTCGACCTGCGTGAACAACGAAACGGGCGAATTCTGATTCGACGCCATCTTCTTAGAATCCCAGCCTGCTAGCCGTTTTCAGCTTTCCGGCACCTGCCAGATAGACCTTCAGTATAGGCACTTGCGCGCGCCGCTGTCCAGCAATCGCGCCTTGAAAATGGGGGACCGGTAGAAGGGGCGGCGGCGGCAGGCGGCCTCGTGCGGTGTCGGATAACGACTTAGCGCTGCCGTCTGCTGTCGTGCGGGCAATGCTAGCGGTGGTTCCTCAGGCCGGCCGGTTCAAGTCGCTAACTGCGATGCCCGATGCTACTTGGGAACGGGCGCCGGCGGCCAAGGGAGTGGCCGCGTGCTGGGGACGATCCGGCACCACGGCCCTTCTCGCCCGCTTTCGCACCTGGGAACCAAAGTACACATGACGACGAGCGCCGCGACTCGGCCGGCCGGTCTTGGATTTCTGACCGTCGTCGCGGACGACGAGCAGGGGTTGTTCGGCGGCTACCTGGTTCTGAACGCGGTCGGGCGTCCCTTGGAATTTCATTGCACGGCGCCGATCAAGCCGAACCGCGCGCAGCAGATTCTGTACGGCCCGACGCTGGCTCCTTATCTCTATGGCGAACAGATCGGCCAAGCACTGGTGCGCAAGGCAACCACCGAGGTGCTACTCATCTGCACCGATGCCGAGCCGATGTTGGCGGTGCGGGAATTCACCTCGGTGCCCGTCGCGCTCGTCGAGTTCACGAACGACGCGCCCGCCCGGGAGCAGGAGGCGGCATCGGGCGTCGTACGATTCGGGCGTCATCGCTTGCGGACGTGCCGTCTGCACGGCCGCGACGACGCGGCGCAGCTCGCCGCGCGGCTCGAGCCGCTGGCCGAGCAGTTCGATCTCGTCGAACCGTTTGCCCGCATTCGCGAGGCGCTTCTCGAAGCGAAGCGAGCCGCCTGATGTCGTACGGCGAAACGAGCGACCCGGGCGTGGTGGTTTCGAGTTGGCGCGCCGCGCCGGCGGGTCTCGAGGTGTTCTCGCAGAAGTTGACGGGGTCGGCGCAGGTCGTGACGTCGATCACCGCGCACGGCGCCGCGGAGCGCATGCGTGGGATTTTCTCGGCGCCGCGCCCGACGGTCATCAGCCTGCCGCTGGGCGCACCGCGTCTGCAATTGTCGAGCTTTCAGTTCGCCGTGCCGGCGGAGAACAAGTCGGGGGTGCTTCCCAGCTTTGCGACTCCGGCGGCGCCGCTGGAGGCCGGTGAGCCCCTTTCCGCGCGCGGGCCCTACACGCGCGTGCGTCCGCCGGGGGACCTGGTGAAGCTCGAGGATCGACTGCACTACCTGCTGCAGCCGCCGCTCGAGGTGTGGATGCAGCGGCACGCACTCGAGCTGCCGTTTCCGCCGTTTCCTTATCAGCTCGAAGGGATCGCCTTTCTCTACCCGCGCTACACGGCGGTGCTGGCCGACGAGATGGGGTTGGGCAAGACGATGCAGTCGATCACGGCGATGCGGCTGCTGCTGCACTCGGGGGAGGTGAACAACATCCTGCTCGTCTGCCCCAAGCCGCTGGTGGCGAACTGGCAGCGTGAGTTCAAGCTGTGGGCGCCCGAGTTGCCGCTGGTGGTGGTGTCGGGGGACCGGCATCGCCGGCACTGGCAATGGCGCTTGAACGATACGCCGATCAAGATCGCCAACTACGAACTGCTGCTGCGCGACGAGGAGCTCGTCACCTCGGGCAACCTGCACTTCGATCTCGTCGTGCTCGACGAATCGCAGCGGATTAAGAACCGTTCGAGCAGCACGGCGCAGACCGTGCGGGCGATTCCGCGGCGACGAAGCTGGGCGCTGACCGGCACGCCGGTCGAGAACAGCGCCGAAGACCTGGTGGGCATCTTCGAGTTTCTTTCGCCCGGCTACCTGTCGGATGGGATGAAGCTGCGGCGGATGGGGCGGTTGGCGCGCGACTACGTGTTGCGCCGCACGAAGGATCAGGTGCTCAAGGATCTGCCGCCGAAGTTGTTCCGCGACGCGGAGCTGGAACTGAGTCCCGCGCAGCGCGAGTCGTATCGGCTGGCGGAAGAAGAGGGGATCGTGCGTCTCACCGAGATGGGGGAGAGCGCCTCGATCCAGCACGTGTTGGAGCTGATTCTGCGTTTGAAGCAGATCTGCAACTTCGACCCGGCCACGGGGGACAGCGCGAAGCTCGAGCGGTTGTCGGCCGATCTCGAGGAGGTGGCGGCGAGTGGACAGAAGGCGATCGTCTTCAGCCAGTGGGTGAGCGTGCTCGAGACGCTCGCCGAGCGGCTCAAGCGTTTCCATCCCTTGCAGTTTCATGGGCGCGTGCCGTCGGCGAAGCGAGAGGGCATTCTCGAGGAGTTCCGCAACGATCCGCGCCGGCATGTGTTGCTGCTCAGCTATGGCGCCGGCGGCGTCGGTTTGAACCTGCAGTTCTGCAACTACGTGTTCCTGTTCGACCGTTGGTGGAATCCGGCCGTGGAAGATCAGGCGATCAACCGCGCGCATCGCATCGGCGTGGCGGGGCAGGTGACGGTGAGCCGGTTTTTGACGCTGGCGACGATCGAAGAGCGGATCGATCAGATCCTGCGGCAGAAGCGGGAGATCTTCGACACGCTCTTCTCGGAAACCGGACCGCAGACCGAAATGGGCATGAACCGCCAGGAAATCTTCGGCCTCTTCCGCCTGCGCTGCCCGGGTGGCGAAGTCTCCCCGGCGCCCGTCGTGCCCGACGCAGCGTGATGCGGAAGACTGCATTAGCGCCTTTTTCAACGCAATGACGCGGAGACGCCAAGGCGCAGAGCAGAGTGCTCGCGCTGGCGTGCTCCCAACGGTCGCATAGTTGGCGCTTCTAACTGTGCCTGGATTCTTGGCGTCTCTGCGTCTTGGCGTTAAAAGCCTTTTCCGGCCACTCATTGGGGCTTGGCGAGCTGCTCGCGGCACTTCTATCATGGCGGCATGGTCCCTTCGCGCTACGAATTCGACGTGATTGTGATCGGCGCCGGTCATGCCGGGGTTGAGGCGGCGCTGGCTGCTGCGCGGTTGGGGGCGAAGGTTGCCCTGCTGACGACCAACTGCGACACGGTCGGCCAGATGAGCTGCAATCCGGCCATCGGCGGCGTGGCGAAGGGGCAGATCGTGCGCGAGATCGACGCGCTCGGCGGCGCCATGGGGCGCGCGATCGACGCCACCGGCATCCAGTTCCGCATGCTCAACGAGAGCAAGGGACCGGCGATGCACAGTCCGCGGGCGCAGGCGGACAAGAAGGCCTATCAGCAAGAGATTAAGCGGATCGTCGAGTCGCAGCCGGGGCTCGTGCTGCGGCAAGAGTTAGCCGAGGATCTGCTCGTCGAGGAGTTGCCCGGCGCGCGGCCGCGAATCACGGGCGTGCGCGTGCGGGGGGATGCCGTGTATGGGGCACGAGCCGTCGTACTGACGACGGGCACGTTCTTGCAGGCGCTGATGCACACGGGGGAGGCGAAGACACCGGGGGGACGCGCGGGGGAAGGGACGAGCGCCGGCTTGAGTGGGGCGCTCGTGCGGTTGGGCTTTCAGCTCGCGCGCTTCAAGACGGGGACGCCGCCGCGTTTGAACGGGCGCACGATCGACTACAGCCGCACGGAGATTCAGCCGGGGGACGAGCGGCCCGAGCCGTTCTCGTTCATGACCCGCGCGATCGAGCAGGAGCAGATGCCCTGCTGGATCACTTTTACGAACGAAGCGGTCCACGAGGTGATTCGCGCCAACCTGGCGCGGGCGCCGATGTATAGCGGGCAGATTCGCTCGAGCGGTCCGCGCTATTGCCCTTCGATCGAAGACAAGGTGGTGCGGTTCGCGGAGAAGGACCGGCACCAGTTGTTTCTCGAGCCGGAGGGACGCGCCACGCACGAGGTGTACGTCAACGGCATCTCGACGAGCCTGCCGCGCGACGTGCAAGACACGATCATTCGCCTGGTGCCGGGGCTCGAGCGTGCCGAGATCATGCGTTACGGCTATGCGGTGGAATACGACTTCGCCCCGCCCGAGCAGCTTTGGCCGACGCTCGAGGCGAAGGGGGTCGAGGGGCTGTACCTGGCCGGTCAGATCAACGGCACGACGGGTTATGAGGAGGCGGGCGCGCAAGGTTTGATGGCGGGAGCGAACGCCGCGCTCAAGCTCGGCGGAGGCGAGCCCTTTGTGTTGTCGCGCGACGAGGCGTACATCGGCGTGTTGATCGACGACCTCGTGACGCGCGGCGTCGACGAGCCCTACCGCATGTTCACCAGTCGCGCTGAATACCGCCTCTTGTTGCGGCAGGACAATGCCGATCGCCGTTTGACGCCGCTCGGCCAGCGGCTGGGGCTGGTCGAGGTGGAACGCTGGGAGCGGCTGGTGGCGAAGGAGGCGCAGATCGGCCCGATCAGGGAATTGTTGGCAACCTCGCGGCACGAACAGGTGCCGCTCGAGCGCTGGCTGCGGCGGCAGGAGATCGCCTGGGAGGATCTCGTGGCGTGGCTGCCCGAGTTGGCGCGCGTGCCGGCCGACGTGGCAAGGCAGGTGACCTACGACGTGAAGTACGCCGGCTACGTGGCGCGTCAGGAGGTCGATATCGAGCGGCAGCGCCGGTTGGCGGCGCGGCGGATTCCAGAGTCGCTCGACTATGCGAAGCTGGGTCAACTGCGGGCGGAAGCGCGGGAGAAGCTTTCGCGCGTGCGGCCGCGCGACATGGCGCAGGCGGGGCGCATCAGCGGCATCACCCCGGCCGATCTGGCCCTGCTCATGGTACACCTCGACGGTAAGTGATTGTCGAGCGTAGGGGAGGCTTGCGCCAGGCGCAAACCTCTTTCGGGGGCCGGCGCAAAAGGATGTTGACACCCTAAGCCGGGAAAAAATAGGGAATTCGAGCGTTCTTGGTGCCTCTGGAAGAATTTTTGGGTGGGCGGTCGCACGGTTGTGTCGGAATGCCGCAAGTCGTTAAATAGTTTTGTTTTGCGGCGAAAATACTAATCTTGACTCAAGGTTGGGGATGGCTATAATTCCTCGCGATGGCAAGTTCGGTAATTTTGGAAGAACCGGATATGCCTACCGAATGCAAAACGTTCGGGGAGTGAAAGGTTTACGGACAAGGGGCGTTGCGGGATAGGACAGGCCCGCAAGCGACACGGAGGATTCTGGCGACCGGCAGCGTGCTCTTGCGGAGAGAGCCGACCCGCGGTCCCGCAAACTCGAACCTTGCCATCGGCTAGGGAGAGGGGTGGTTAGGAACCATGAAGACCGTCTTCACCACGGGCGAAGCAGCCAAGATCTGCAAAGTCAGCCAACAAACGATTATCCGCTGTTTCGACTCGGGGCAGTTGAAGGGATTTCGCGTCCCGGGGAGTCGTTTCCGCCGCATTCCGCGTGACCAGTTGTTTCTGTTCATGCGCGACAACGGCATTCCGACCGACGCGTTGGAAAGCGGGAAGCGCAAGATTCTGATCGTCGACGACGACGAAGAGCTGGTCGAACTGATCGTCGACGTGCTGGAGCGGGACGGCCGTTTCGAGGTGCGCAGCGTGAACAACGGCTTCGACGCCGGCATGATGGTCAAGGACTATCATCCCGACCTGCTCGTGCTCGACGTGATGCTGCCGGATATCAACGGCAAGGAAGTCTGCCAGCGCGTCCGCAGCGACAAGACGATGGACGACGTGCGGATCATCTGCATCTCGGGCATGGTCGAGGAAGACAAGATCGACGAGCTCAAGGCATCTGGCGCGAACGATTTCCTGCCGAAGCCGTTCGAGGTCGAGACGCTGGTCGATCGGATCTGCCAGTTGCTCGAGGTCGAGACCTTCTCGGCCAGCTAGCTCGCGTCGCGAGTAACTGATGAAAAAAGTTGCCAAGGCGGCATCGGGTCGGCGCGACAAGCGGCTGACCCGATGCCGCCTTTTTTCTTGAGTCGGGCTGTTAGAGAAACCATCGCCGTGATGCACGTGCTTCCTCCGATCGAACTGGCCGGTGCTCGGGTGCGGCTGCCTCTTTCGCAGCAGGCCGCCACGGGGTTGGTCGATGCGCTGCTCGTCGAAGCGATGGAAGCTCGCGCGGAGGGGTTGGTATCTGTTTTGCGGTGCGAGGCGCCGCTGGCACTGTGGGTCTGCTGCCAAGCGGCCCGGGCCGGCAGCGATGATCTAACGACCGCCGAGGCCCTGGCCGCGTGGCTTGCGCCGAGACTGCCGGCACTGTTGCCATCAGAGGACTACGCTGCCGCGGCGACCGAGATCGAGCGAACGATCGCGCGTCGGATGGCGCGACTGGCAGAGCGGGCATCGCACGTGGCGGAACACTCGTTGCGTCTGGCTAGAAAGATTGACGGAACTCGTGGCGAGCAGGCACGTTTGGCGGGACTGCTGTCGGGTACGGAGACCTGGTTTACCTTGTGCGGAGCCGGGCGCGAGGCTCGCACGTGTGCGGCGCTGCCCGCCTGGCTGCGGCAGCTCGTCGTCGGGCTGAGTGAGCGCGAAGCGAATTCCAGCGACGAAGCGCCGCTGGTGGGGCTCGTGCGGCGTGCGCTGGTCGAGGCACGCGCGAGCAACGCCGCGCATCGGACGACCGCGGGTCGGAACTCCAAACGCTGGCGGTTGGCGAGTGCCGCCGAGGCCGCGCGGTTGGCGAGCGTGGCCGATCGCGTGGCGCGTCTGGCCGCGCTGGAGGCGCGTTTCGCCGAGATGCTGGAAACGGAGAAGCTCGAGGCGCTGGCGGAACTGGCGGCCGGCGCCGGGCACGAGTTCAATCCGCCGCTGGCGGTGATCTCGGGGCGCGCGCAGCTCTTTTTGCGCGAGGAACACGACGCCGAGCGGCGCCGCGAACTGGCGGTGATCAATCGGCAGGCGCTGCGCGTCCACGAGATGATCGCCGACTTGATGCACTTTGCCCGGCCTGCCCAACCGCGCCCGGCCGACTGTGACGTGGTGGCCCTGGTGCGCGAGGCGATCTCTGGTTTGCAGACGTTGGCCGACGAGCGGCGCATTACGCTCGATTTTTCGGCCAGCGACGACGAGCTCTTCGCCGAGGTCGACGCCACGCAGGTGCAGGTGGCCGTGCGGGCCGTGGTGACGAACGCGCTGGAGGCGATCGGCTCGGAGGGGCGTATCGAGGTGCAATGCGCCGCGCGATCGGAGGCGGGGGAGGCATCGCTCGAGATCGTCGTGCGCGACGACGGACCAGGCCTTACGCCCGAGGTGCGGCGGCACCTGTTCGATCCGTTTTATTCGGGCCGAGGCGCCGGACGCGGGCTCGGACTGGGGCTGTCGAAATGTTGGCGGATCGTGACGAACCACGGCGGCCGCGTTGACGTGGAGAGCGCGCCGGGTGCGGGCACGATCGTCCGCCTGACGCTGCCTGTGCGGCAAACCGGAGTCATTCCCAGGGGGTGACACGGATGATTTTCGGCGAGCAGGCCGCCACTTGGGCCGATTTGTAGTCGGAAAATCGTCCGTGTCGCGCGGCGACAAGAGGACCGTGTCGCCGTTGAGGTTACCGAGCGCCGTACAACACTGATCCTCTTATTGCTGCGCAACACCGACCATTTTGCGACGGTTGTCGATCAAGTGGGCGAACTCGCACCGCAAAATGATCGGTGCTACCCGGCTGCGACGGTTGTCGATCGGGTGGGGGTTGGGTGGCGCTACCCGCGGCGGCGTTCGAGCTCGGCGAGGACTTCGCGGACGATGCGGCCGACTTGGGCGGCGTCGACGCCGGCCGTCAGGGGTGAGCAGCCGCCAATCGGCTCGTCGGTGTAGCCTTGCTCGGCGAGCAGGCATTGCAGCGTGCGGGCGAGCAGGTTGAGATCGATCTGCTGCGAGGAGGAGAGTGGCTGGCGTCCTTCGCCGGTGTCGAAGCCCCGCAGCCGCAGCGCCGCGCGGAAGCCTTCGGGGAAGTCAGCCGAGTAGAGCATCGCGTCGAAGAGGGTTACGAGGCGATACTGCAGTTCGCGGGCCTGGTCGAGCTTTAGCGCGAGGGTCAGCTCGTAAAGCTTGCGGGTGATCTCGGGGACGATGCCGCTGGTGGCGTTCGTGCCGCCGTCGCAGCCGACGAGCAGCATCGGCATGAGGGCGGCGTCCCAGCCGGTGAGGAAGCTGAACTCGGGTCGGATGGGGCGCACCGCCTGGATCATGCGGATCATGTGCGGCAGGTCGCCCGAGGAGTCTTTGATGGCCACGATCTTGGGGCATTCCTCGGCCAGTCGCCGCACGGTGGGGACGTCGATGGGGGAGGCGAACATGGGAATGTTGTAGAGCGTGACGTCGATCGGGGTGTGGTCGCCGATCTCTTTGAAGTAGGCGTAGACCCCCTCGGGGCTGAGCCGGTAGTAGAAGGGCGAAACGATGGCGACCGCGCGCACGCCGAGGCTGTGGTAGTATTCGCAGGCCGCGAGGGTCTCGCGGACGTTGGCTTCGGCGGCGCCGGCCAGGATCGGCACGCGGCCCCGATTCTGATCGGCCATGATGGCGATGATGCGGCGGCGTTCTTCGGGCGTAAAGCGGGTGAACTCGCCGGTCGAGCCGTTCGGGTAGAGGCCGTGGACGCCGCGCTCGATGAGCCAATCGGTATAGCGGCGCAGCTCGGGCTCGTTGATGTCGCCGCGCCGGTCGAGCGGCACGAGGTTGGGGGTGAAGATCCCGCGGAGCTTGTCTCGTTCGGCCATCGCCTGTTGCGTTCGGTTTGCGTTATGGTGGTGGTTTGTCAGGGCTGGGCCGGCGCGTGGTCGGAACGCGACGCCGGCGCAAGCCGTCAGGATAACATAGCTTGTACCGCCCCGCCGTGGGGGGCGGGACTTCTACCCTCGCAGTGCAAAATAGCGGCCTTGGACGAGCAGGACAGCGTGAAACGAGCGACTTCTCGCGAACGACGGGCCGGTGCGGGGGATGGCTCGCGCGCGGGAAGCGGACAGGGGGACGATGGGGCGCCGACGACCCTGACGGCGGGGGTGGGCGTGTGGATCTTTCTGGCCTGCACGGCCCTTTACCTGCTGGCCTTCTACGGTGTGGAACTGCCGGAGCTTTCGGCCCAGACTGGAACGCCCTGGCAGCGGTATCAGTTTCTGCAGCTCTTGTTGGTGCCCGAGTTGTGGTGGGGAAGCTGGCTGGGGGAGGAAGGGGCGTGGCGACTGGCGGATCGCGTGAGCGTGTTGTCCTTGGCGCTGTCGATCTGGTTGGTGGCGGGCGCGGTGGGATGGCTGGCGTTGCGTGCGGTGAGGATGGCGGCGCGGCTCGACGCGCTGGAGTTGGCCGTGTACTCGCTGGGGGTGGGCGCGAGCCTGGTCTCGCTCTACACGCTGTGCGTGGGGCTGGCCGGAGGCTTGGCCGCGCGCGGGTTGCTGTTCGTCGCGCCGGCCGTGGCGGTCGTGCTGGCAGCGGCGGTCGTTGCGTGGCGGCAAGGTCGTGCGAGTACCGACAGGCAACCCGTTTCGCGCACTTCGTGGCCTCGCGCGCGTTGGTTGTGGTGCGCCGTGCCGTTTGTTGGGGTGATCGTCTGGGGGGGGATGCTACCGCCGGTCGAGTTCGACGTGCGTGAGTACCATCTCGAAGCGGTCAAAGAGTTTTACTTGTCGCAGCGTGTCTCGTTCCTGCCGCACAACGTATATGCGAACATGCCGCTGGGAAGCGAGATGCTGGCGCTCGTCGGCATGGTGGTGACCGATGACTGGTACCAGGGGGGGCTGGTGGGGAAGACCGCCATCGCGCTCTATACGCCCCTGACGGCGCTGGCGCTGGTGGCCTTGGGGCGACGTTGGTTTTCGACCGGCGCCGGCATCGTGGCGGCGTTGGTGTTTCTTTCGACTCCCTGGATCGCGCTTGTCTCGACCAGTGGATTGATCGAAGGGGCATCGGCATTCTTCTGGTTGCTGGCCATCGATGCGACGCTGCGGTGGCGCCAGGCGCGCGCCGAGTCGCAACCGGGGGCGGAAGTTTCTTGCTGGATATTGTTGGCCGGCTTTCTGGCCGGCAGCGCCGTGGCGGTGAAGTACCCGGCGATGTTGTTCGTGGTGGCGCCGTTGACGGTGTGGATCGTGCTGGCGGAACGCGCGCGTTGCTGGCGGCCCCTCTTGCTGTTCGCCCTGGCGGCGGCGGTGGCGTGTGGACCCTGGTTGGCGAAGAATTGGGTGCTGGCGGGCAATCCCACTTATCCCCTGCTCTATCGAGTCTTCGGCGGCGCGACACGGACGGAGGACAAGGATCGTCAGTGGAGCGAGGCGCACGATCCGCCGAACTTTGCGCCGAACGATGTGGTTGCCCGCGCGGGAGACCTCGCGCTGCGCAGCACGTGGTTGAGCCCGCTGGTATTGCCGCTGGTGGTGGCGGCGCTGGTGTGGCGGCGTCGAGAGTGGCCGGTCGCGCCGCTGGCGATGTACCTGGCATTTGTCTTGGCGGCGTGGTGGCTCTGGACGCACCGGATCGATCGGTTCTGGCTGCCGGCGTTGCCGGTGGCGGCACTTTTGGCTGGCGCGGGGGGGACCTGGAATGGATCGGTGTTGTGGCGACGTTCGATCGCTCTCTTGCTGGCGATGGGACTGGTGGCGAACTTCGTGGTGATTACCTCGGGCGCGTGTGGCGACAATCGCTACTTCGCGCCGCTGGCGGAGCTGCGCGTCGATCCGCAACGCGTGCCGCCGTGGATCGCGTACGTCAACGAGCAGCGCCAGCCGGGCCAAGGGGTGCTTTCGGTGGGGGATGCCGCCGTGTTCGATCTCGCGCCGTCGGTGGTTTACAACACGGCGTTCGACGACAATGCCTGGGAGACGCTGGCCCGCGCAGCATACGAGTCGCGGTCGGAAGAGGAGCTTGAACGGCTGCACAAGGAACTGGCGGCGAAGTTCGCTTTCATCTATGTGAACTGGAACGAGATCGCGCGCTACCGCTCGCCGGGTAACTATGGTTACAGCGAGTTCGTCGAGCCGGCGGTATTCGAGTTTCTCATCGCACGCGGGATCTTGGGGACACCGGTAAAGGAGTTCAGCGAGTCGGGCGTGGGGATCTACCCGGTGCGGCCGTTGCCTGGCGAACGTCGGAAGGGGGCGACTTCTCGGTGAAAGTCGGTGAAGTGATTCCCCCTCGGATGCTTGTTGAAGTTGCGCTTTTCGTGGAATCCTAACCCGAAGCGTCGGCGAGGGAGCACTTTGCTCGATATTCTTTCCAGGAATTCCCTCGCTGACGCTTCGGGTTGTGATTGGATTTGTCCGTCGTAGGGCCGTTTCGTTATAACGCACTCCGTTTTTGTCGGGCACGCGCGTGCCTGACCAGCGTGGATCTTTCATGTTCTGGCAATCGATGGTGCGCAACTGGATCGTCAAGACCGCGAAAGAGCGGCTGTACGAGGAGGTGGCGCGCACGCAGGGAGCACAGGACGACGGCCTGCCGCGCGAACGCGCTTGCGATGTGGGCCTCGTCTTTGCGCTGCCGGTCGAGCGCGGCGCCATGGAAGATCGGCTCGACGGTGTCGTGCGGATCGAATCGGCCGGACTGGTCGCGCGGCAAGGTGGCTTGCGCGGGCGGCATGTGATGCTCGTCGACTCGGGCATGGGCATGGAGCGGGCCCGACGTGCGACGGAGTTGTTGATCGCGGGGCATCGGCCGGAGTGGATCGTTTCGGCGGGGCTCTCCGGCGGACTCGTAGCGGAGCTGCAGCGCGGCGACCTCGTCGTGGCCGAAAGCGTGGTCGACGAAGCGGGGGGAATGCTGACGATTGAACTGCCGGCCGGCATGGCGGAATGGCTGACGGGGCGCAAGGCGCAGCGGGGGCGCATGCTGACGATCGATCGCATCGCCGACACGCCGGCCGAGAAGCGCACGCTCGGCGAGCGGCATCAGGCGCTATCGGTCGATTGCGAGACGTACGCCGTGGGGGAGGCGTGCCGCGCGGCGGGGACGAAGTTTCTCGCCGTGCGCGTGGTGCTCGACGAGGTGGAGGATCGTCTGCCCGACGAACTGCTGCGGTTGAGCCGCACGCAGGGAGGCGTGCGTCGCGCGGGAGGGCTGGTTGGAGCCGTGTGGAATCGCCCAGGTTCGGTGAAAGAGATGTTCGCCTGGCAGGAACGCTCGCTCACCGCGGCCGACCGTTTGGCGAAGTTTCTTACAGGGTTGGTGGCACAGCTAGTGGAGTTTTGATCGGCCTGTAGGTCAGGTACGCGCGTACCTGACAATGTTCGACGTGGCCAACTCGGTAGATTGTCAGGTACGGCGTACCTGACCTACAGGAGGCCGAAGATGAGGGCGACGCTGGCGGCGGCGATGGCGGCGCCCGACCAGCGGACGGCGCCGAGATTGATCTTCTTGGCCATCAGCATGCCGACGACGATTCCGGCCGCGTGCAGCGTGGCGGTGGCGAGCAGGAACCCGGCGGCGTAGGAGCCGAGGGAGCCCCCTTCGACCATTTCGGCGGCATGGGCATAACCGTGGCAGGCGGCAAAGAGGCCGACCAGCAGGGCGCCGATCCACAGCGGCACGGCTCGCGTGGCCGCGACGAGCAGGCCGAGCACGAGGACCGAGGCCATGATGCCCCACTCGATGCCGGGGATGGAGACGCCGGCGCTGGCCAACAGTCCGCCGGCAAGCATACTGGCCAGGAAGGCGGCCGGCATGAGCCACAGGCCGGGGCCACCCAAGCGTACCGCCAGCAGGCCGACGGCGACCATCGCCAGCAGGTGATCGGCGCCCAGCAGCGGGTGCCACCAGCCATCGGCGAACTCATGTCCCGCGTGACCGGGATGGGCCAGCGCCGGCTGCGACAGAGCGACCAGGAACAGCAGGGCGACAAGCGGCAGGGCCAGCAAGGTACGAGCGGACATCGCGGCGGTCTCCGTGTGGGAGGCGGTCGGGCAGGTTGGCTGTTACTACAACTATACCCGGCAGTATAGCGGCCCGTTTTCAGCTTTGCACGACAGGGGCGAGAGCTGGTTGGAACGGAGCCAGAGAAGCGGTTATGCGGTTTGCCCATCAGCGGTTAAGGGGAGAGAGGGGCCGCCGTTTTTAACGTTTGGCCAGCTTGCCTTATGAACATGCCGAACCACGAGATTCGCACCCCTTCGATGCTGGGCGAACGGGCCTGTGGCTACCCCCCACCGGCGCGAGCCCTTATGATGCCTGGAGAAGATTCGCCGGCCGCGCTAGGCGGTCTGCCCGCGGGTTCTGCCGACGTGACGGGGGGTCGTCTGTTGGCGGAGTTTGGCCACTCGTCCGAGGAACATTCCGTGGCACACGCCGCACCTACCACGAATCCGCCCCGCGTGGCGTCGATGAGAGTTTTGCTGGCGGCTCCCCGGGGCTTTTGCGCTGGGGTGAACATGGCGATCGAGAGCCTGGAGTTGGCGCTGCGGCTTTTCGGCACGCCGCTCTATGTCTATCACGAGATCGTGCATAACAAGTACGTGGTGGATCGATTTCTGCGCGAGGGAGTGACGTTCGTGAACGCTTTGAGCGAGGTGCCGCACGGGGCGCGGTTGCTCTATTCGGCGCATGGCGTGTCGCCCCAGATTCGGGAAGTAGCCGCCGAGCGCAACCTGCGCACGATCGACGCCACGTGCCCGCTGGTGACCAAGGTGCATCACGAGGCGCTGCGTTTCGCGCGCGATGGTTACACGATATTGCTGATCGGTCACGAGGGGCACGACGAGGTGATCGGCACGATGGGCGAAGCGCCGGAGGCGATCCTGCTGGTCGAATCGCCCGCGGACGTGGATCGGCTCGAGTTGGAGGATTGCCCGAAGCTGGCCTACCTGACGCAGACGACGTTGTCGATCGATGACGCGAATCGCATCATCGATCGATTGCGCGAACGTTTTCCGCAGATTGTCGGTCCACCGAAGGAAGACATTTGCTACGCCACGCAGAACCGGCAAGAGGCGGTGCGGCTGCTGGCGCGGGAAGCGCAGGTGGTGATTGTCGTCGGCAGTCAGAACAGCTCGAACAGCCAGCGATTGGCCGAGCTGGCGCGCGAGTCGGGGGTGCCGGCGTACCTGGTGGATGGCGCGGCCGATATCGATCTGGCGTGGTTCCGCGGCGACGAGACGGTGCTAGTGACCGCCGGTGCGAGCGCGCCGGAGATCGTGGTGGAAGATTGCCTCGAGTTCTTGCGAAAACGATTCGGCGCGACGATCGAGACTCGCAGCGTGCGCGAAGAAAGCGTGCATTTCCAGCTTCCGCGCGAGTTGCGAACGGCGTTGCCTTCGGCATGAGGCGGACGTGACCGCGCAGCAACCGCCACATTCGTCGGGAGGACGTCGCGTGGCGGCGCATTGGAACACCTGGCCGGAACGGACGCGCGAGATCCGTCTGGCCGATCTCGATTTCTTTCTCGTCGAGTTGCCCGCCTTCGGACTGGCGCCCGCCAGCCGTGCGGTAGTGGTGCGGCTGGCGTGCGATGCCGGGCAGGAAGGCTGGGGAGAGGCGGTGCTCCCCTGGCGCGCGGGAGAACTCGCTTCGCGGCGCGACGCCTTGCTGCCGATCCTGGCCGGGCGAAGCATCTTCGACATCGCTTCGCTGGTGGAGCTCGATACGCTCGACAGCCCCGCCTTGCGGGCCGCGGTCGAAATCGCCTCGTGGGATCTGGTGGGGCAGGCGGCGGGACAACCCCTCGCGCACCTGTGGGGGGGCGTGTATCGGGGTCGAGTGCCGCTGGCGGCGCGATTGCCCATGGGTCCACCGGAGCGAACGGCGCAGCTTTCGCGCGAGCTGGCCGATCAGGGGTTCCACGTGCAGATCGTGACCTCGTCTGGCGTGCTGGAAGAAGATCTGGCCAGCATCGCGGCGATGCGTTCGTCGGCGGGAGATCGCCTCGAATGGCGTTTCGATGCCGAAGAGGGCTACGACATCGCGCGTGCCAGCGAATTGTGCGCGGCGCTCGCCAGTGCCGGAGCGCGCTATTGTCTCGATCCGCTGGCTGACGGCACGGTCGAATCGCTGGTGGAATTGCGCGCCCAGGTGTCGCTTCCTTTGGCGGCCACGATCGGCGCCGGGGGCTCGCGGCAGGTACACGACCTGGTGTGCGGCTCGGCGATCGACGGGATCGTCGTGTGCGCCGATCGCATGGGGGGCCTGCTTGCCGCGCGGCGCGCGGCGGCCGTGGCCGAGGCGGCGGGGCTCGCGGCGTCGCTGGCCGTGGGTTCGCGCGGAGGTATTGCCCTGGCCGCGTCGCTGCAATTGGCCGCCGCGACCCCGTCGTTCGTGATCGGCAACGAATCGGCTTACCGTTCCGGCGGCAACGACTTGCTCGCCGAGCCACTCGAAACGGTCGACGGGATGATGACCGTGCCGCTGCGGCCGGGGTTGGGCATTTCGGTCGATCGCGACAAGCTCGAACGGTGGTCGCTGGGGTGAGGTAGAGTGGCAGTGGCTAGGGGCAGGGGTCAGTGGCCAGTTGTTCGTTTTCACCGCCGACTCATTGAACGGTTGTTGCTAGGCTAGTCACTGTCCCCTGACCACTAACCACTGCCCCATGCACGACGGCGAACTGGCACATCTGGAGCTCTTGGCCGAGATCGACTCGCTGGCGGCGGAGCTGCGCCAGTGGGGAGAAGGGGCGCCGGCCTGGGGGCCGGCGCGGCGCTCGGCGGCGCTGGTGGCGCGATTGTCGGAACGGGCGAGCTCGTTGCGATTGCGGCTCGAGGCCCCGCTGGTGGTAGCCACGCTCGGCGGCACGGGGACCGGCAAGAGCACGCTGGTCAACGCGCTGGTGGGGGCCGAGGTGGTGCGCGCGGGACGCGAGCGCCCGACGACGCGCCGTCCGACGCTGGTCTGCCGCAACGATCTGCGGCCCGAGCTGTTGGGGATCGATCCGGCCTCGGTCGATGTCGTGACGCGCGACCTACCCGCGCTGCGGGATCTCGTGGTGGTGGATTGTCCCGATCCCGACACGACCGAAGACGCCGAATCGCGCGGGACGAATCTGGCGCGGCTGCGCGAGATCCTGCCCCACTGCGACGTGCTGTTGGTGACGACGACGCAGCAGAAGTATCGCAGCGCGCGGGTGCTCGAAGAGCTGGCCGCGGCGGCGCCGGGGGCAAGGCTCGTGTTCGTCGTGACGCACGCCGATACCGACGCCGACGTGCGCGACGATCTGCGGCAACTGCTGGCGAAGGACTACGAGACGGGGGAGATCTTCTTCGTCGATTCGCCACAGGCGCTGGCCGACGCACAGGGGGGGATCGCGCCGCGCGGCGAGTTCGCGCGGCTGGTCGATCTGCTGACGCGGCAGCTTGCCGGCGCGGCGGGGAATCGCATCCGCCGGGCGAACTTTCTCGATCTCACGCACGAGACGCTCTCCACCTGTCGCGCGCGGCTCGAGGCGGCACGGCCGGCGCTCGGCGCCGTGGAAGAGGCGCTCGTCGAGCAGCGCGGACGACTGGCGGCGGTTCTCTCCGCGCGGATGCGCGACGAGCTGCTGTCGAGCCGGCGCCAGTGGGAGAACCGCCTGCTGGCCGAGGTGACGTCGCGCTGGGGGTACAGTCCCTTCTCGCTTCTGCTGCGGGCGTATCAAGGACTGGGAGGGCTGATCTCGGGGGCTGTATTGATGCGCGCGCGAACGCCGGCGCAGATGGCGCTATGGGGCACGGTGGCCGGCGCGCAGGCGCTGCGCCAGCTTCAAAGCTCGAAACGCGCGAACGAGGCGGTGCGCCGTGCCGCGGCTTGGGAGTGGTGCTCCGGGGAACTGCGCACGGCGTCGATCATTCTCGACGGTTATGCGGCCGAGGCGGAGCTCACCGTGCGACACGAGTCGAGCGACCGGCTGGCGCGCGAAGCGGTCGTGGCGGGTGAATCGTTCGCCGCGCGGGCCTCGAACGATTTGCAGGAAACGGTGCGCCGCCTGGCGAACAAGCACATCGGCTGGTTCACGCGGGCAAGGTACGAGCTGTTGCTGCTGGCCATGCTCGGCGTGCTCTTGTACCGGCTGGGACGAAATTTCTTCTATGACTCGTGGCTCGCGCCGGAGCCAGTGCCGGTCTTCGGCATCGATTTTCTCATGGCGTCGGGGTTGTGGCTCGTGCTGTGGTGCGCCCTGCTGTTGTGGGCCTACACGAGCCGCCTGCGGCGCGGTTTGAAAGGGGCGGTGAACGAGCTGGCGGAGAAATGGATGTCGGCCGGCGCGATGTCGGCCCTCTTCGCCGACTACGACGACCCATGCCGCGCCGCGGCACACTTCAGCCACGAACTCGAACGCCTGGAGGCCCGCGTGGGGGCGCTGCGCGCCAAAGTGGCCGAGCCCACGGAGCGATTGGGACATAAGATTGCCTAACACACGGCGTGATGTGTTGATGTCAAGACGGCTAATCGCCGTAGAAATCCTTATCAGACACCCCGTCCGCGGCAGTTAATCCGAGGCGTCGGCGGATCGCCTTTATCACCGCCTTGGGCTTCTGATCGGATTCATTGTGGCATTTGGTGGGAATGCTGCGCTTTTGTCCAGATACCATGCGGCTCAGCATTCGCTCAGAACCCTTGCCTCGGGAGGCAGACTCCTGGACCCCATAGCGCTTGAGAATTGCAAGCAGGTCTCGGTATCGAAGCGTCTTGTCCATAACCGACTATGCCAGCGTCAACTCGCGGGCGTTTACTCGGTGAATCGGCTGCGATGGAGTCAAGGAAATATTCATGTCGCGCGCGATCGAAAACATACGCCAAAGCTCGGCTGGAGCAGGCGCATATACCGATTCTATATTTCCTTCAGCAAGCGCGGTCGTGACTTGCAGCATGATCAGTCCCATCAGAGATTCCATTGCCTCTTCAGGGCTAGAGCCTTCTGCTGGAAGATCCAGTTCAAGGCAATGGGCGATCCACCACTCGTCTTCCCAATAGACGATTACGTTCAAGTCCAAGCGAATTTCATTCATGTCAGCCATTGTGCGCGAGCCGGACTAGTGAATGGTCGCCGACCTTGTCGGAACGTGAAAAAAGAATCGGAGTCCTAGCGGACTCCTCGACTCCATATCAAGAGAAACTTGACTTGTGTCAAAATGTTATCTGTCACAGTGGCGTAAGTCAATCGACAACAGCGAGTTACGTCGCTCCTGGTTGTTGCATGCCATTGTGGCGATGCCAGTTGCGACGAACGACCTCGCTGAAGAAACTCGAAGCAATCTATGACATACGTCTGTGACGCTCCTTCTGCCGAGAAGCGCCATGCTGCTTGTTGACGAGTTGAATCTAGGGCAGTCGCGGTTCTTGCTGCGTGATGCAGTGGAACGCACCGAGTCCCCAGACGAGATCGACCGCGCGGATGCCGAGTACCTGGCGGTCGGGGAAGAGCCGGCTTAGCGTTTCAAGCGCCGGGGCGTCGGCGGGGTCGTCGTACTGCGGCACCACCACCACGCGGTTGCCGATGTAGAAGTTGCAGTAGCTGCCGGGCAGGCGTTGATCGTTGTAGTAGGCCGGCGCGGGTTGCTGGAGGGGAAGCACCTCGAGTTTTTTTCCGTCGACGTCCTCGAACGTTTGCAGTCGTTCCCAGTTGTCGGCCAGCGCCTGATAGTTGTCGCTCGATTTGTCCGCTTCGTAGGCGGCGACCACCACACCCGGCTTCACGAAGCGGGCCAACTCGTCGATGTGGCCGTCGGTGTCGTCGCCGGCAATGCCCCCGGCCAGCCACAGCACGCGCCGCACCGCGAGATAGTCGGCCAGGTACTGCTCGATCTCTTGCCGCGAAAGGTGCGGATTGCGATTCGGATTCAGCAGGCATTGCTCGGTGGTCAGCAGCGTGCCGCGGCCATCGACGTCGATGGCGCCCCCTTCGAGGATGATGCCCGGGGCGTAGCGGCGGCGACCGGTGATCTCGGCGATCTGGCGCGGAACGCGGTTGTCGTCGTCGAAGGGGGGATACTTGCCCCCCCAGGCGTTGTACTCCCAATCGACAAGCGCGGGGGGCGAACCAGTCGGGCCAACGAGAAAGGTCGGCCCGTGATCGCGCATCCAGGCATCGTTGGTTTTGATGTCGTGCAGCGTGACGTTGGAGATATCGCCTACATGCTGGCGGGCGTCGGCCATGACGTCGGGGCGGCCGGCGAGGATGTGGACGTGCTCGCCGGGGGCGAGCGCGCGGACGAGTTGCCCCCAGATCGGCGGCACCGGATCGAACTTGCCGGGCCAGCTCTCGCGGTTGTGGGGCCACGAAAGCCAGGTCGCGGCGTGCGGCTCCCATTCGGCGGGCATGCGGTAGCCGAGCGCGGCGGGCGTAGCGTCGCTCATCGAGAATCCTCAGTCGAGATAGCGCCGCGTGAGATCGCCGTAGGCGTCGATGCGCCGATCGCGCAGGAAGGGCCAATGCGTGCGCACCACCTCGATCTGCGCCAGGTTGCACTCGACGAGCAACGTCTCCTCGGCGTCGTGCGAGGCGCGGGCCAGCACGTTGCCGTTCGGATCGGCCACGAACGAGGCGCCCCAGAATTCGATGTTCCCTTCGATGCCGGTGCGATTCGGCGCTGCGACGAAGACGCCGTTGGCAATGGCGTGGCTACGCATCATGGTTTCCCAGGCCGAGTGCTGGCTGGCGCCGAACTCGGCTTTCTCGCTGGGGTGCCAGCCGATGGCGGTGGGATAGAACAAGATCTGCGCGCCGGTCATGGCCGTAAGCCGGGCTCCTTCGGGATACCATTGATCCCAGCAGACGCAGACTCCCAGGCGGCCGTAGTGGGTGTCGAAGCTGCGGAACCCGAGATCGCCCGGCGTGAAGTAGAACTTCTCGTAGTAAAGGGGATCGTCGGGAATGTGCATTTTGCGATAGACGCCGGCCTGCGAGCCATCGGCATTGAAGACGACGGCCGTGTTGTGGAACAGGCCGGGCGCGCGCCGCTCGAAGATCGAACCGACGACGACGACTCCGGCGTCGCGGGCCGCGGCCGAGAGGGCCTCGGTCTGCGGGCCGGGAATGGTTTCGGCCTCGTCGAAGCGGCGATGGTCTTCGGTCTGGCAGGGGTACTGCCCGGCGAAAAGTTCTTGCAGGCAGACGATATTCGCGCCGGCGGCGGCAGCCTCGACGATGCGGCGCACGGCCTTGTCAATGTTGGGCTGCTTCGCCTCGACACAGGTCATCTGCACGAGCGCTACCGTGACTTTATCGCCGGACACGGCAGGACGCGGGGCAGGTTGTTTTTCTTTTGTCGTCATACGAAGCTGATGCTACCTTATTGCCGTCCGCGCGGACAATGAGCCTCTCTGGTTGGCAGCGCCAGCATTTTCATCCGGGCCTCCCTGTGGCGCCCTCGGCTCACGGGTGACGCGGAAGGGAGAAGCGGCACGATGACCAAGCCAGTTCGAGGACTTTTCGTCACCGGCACCGATACCGCCGTCGGCAAGACCTACGTCGCGGCGATGATCGCGCGGTGCTTGTTCGAAGCGGGCTATTCCGTCGGCGTCTACAAGCCGGCCGCTAGCGGCTGCCGCGCCGAGGGGAGCCAACTGCTGGCCGATGACGCGATCGCGCTGTGGGAGGCCGCCGGCCGGCCAGGTCGGCTCGAACAGGTCTGCCCGCAATGCTTCACCGAGCCTTTGGCCCCCCACATCGCCGCGCGGGCCGCGGGGCAGGAGATCGACACCGACTTGCTGCGCTCGGGGCTCGATCCCTGGCGTGACGGGTACGACGTGGTGGTCGTCGAGGGAGCAGGCGGGCTGATGTCCCCTCTCTCCGACTCCGACTATGTGGCCGATCTGGCGAACGACTTCGGCTTTCCGCTCATCGTGGTGGCGAAGAACTGCCTGGGCACAATCAACCAGACGCTGCAGACCTTGATCGCCGCGGCGACCTACCGCGAGGGACTCGAGGTGGCGGGGATCGTGCTCAACCGTACCGGTAACGGTGCTGGCGATCGCAGCGTCGAGACGAACGCCAAGGAGCTGGCCGCGCGGGCGGTACCTCCCATCCTGGCCGAGGTGCAATTCGGCGCCAACGAGTTCGACCGCGAAGTCGACTGGGCTGGGCTGGCTGGCGTGGCGCGGTAAACCGAATCGCGTTGCCACTCAGCTTTACGGTGCGACAACAGTACGTCGTACTTCTCGACAAGCAGCCGTGTCCCGTCGGATGCTACCACGTTTTCCGGGCTTCCGTTGGGCGCCCTGAGGTCGTTAGCGGAGCGGAGTAGGACGTCATTCCGTGCGCAGTTCCACCGGTTGCGGTGCTGCGATAGCCAGCGATACTCCTCCTGGTCCGTCGACGTTCTCGACTTTGACCACGATGGCGTTGCGGCCCTGGGCGAGTTTGGTCGTCACTTCGTCTTGTGCTGGCGTGAGGGCGCGGGAGCCGTCGTGGCGATGCACTTCGCGCCCGCCGACCCAGCAGCGACAACTATCGTCGCTGCCCAAGAGCAGCTTTACCTCTTGCTCGACAGGGCTATCGGCGAAGACGAGATAGTAGTTCACGACCCGCGTGCCGCGCTTGCCGTGGGCGGCGGCATGCTTCACCTGGTCGAACGCCAGATGGCCCTCGAGGGGCTCGGCCGAAACGACCTCCCAGGCGACGGGCTGCTTGTTGACGCCGGAATAGCTCGCGGCGAGATCGGGCGCCGCCAGCGACGACTCGGGTCCGAAATCGTGATCCTGCGCGCTCCCCTGCCCGCGCGGGAAGGGACCGAGTTGTCGAAAGCGAGATACTTCCTGCACGGCGTCTTTCAAACTGGTGAGAAACGCGAGTAAATCGGCGGCGTCTTGTGCCGTGACGTCGCGCAAGATCAACTCGGGCATCACCGACTTCGATTGCGGCTCGATCGCTTCGACTTCTTTGGCCGCAATGCGTACCAGCCGATCTTCGGCATCCTTGAGCACGACTTGCTTGTCGGATCGCTCGACGACGAAGCCTGCATACAGTTGCCCCCCCGAGGTCTCGACGACGTGCGGGACGTACTCCGGCGCGATCGCCTTGGAGGGATCGAGGATCGTTTCGAGCAAGGTGGCACGCTCATACTTGCGCCCGATCTGGCTCAGGTCGGGCCCCAGCGAGCCCCCTTGCCCTCGCACGGTATGGCAATCCTTGCAGCGGGCGGCGGTGCTCTGGAAGAAAATGTCGCGACCGCGCTCGGCATGCCCCGCCAGCGCCAGGATATCCTGCGCGCGGATCGCCTCGCCCAAGCGCTGCGGTCGCTCTCCCTCGGGCAGGAAACGCTCGAAGAGGACGCGGACGTTCGCGTCGGGGTGATCGATGGCGCGGGCAATCGCCTGCGTTTGAAGTTTGGCGTCGAGCTTGTGGGCGTCGATCGCACGCAGCAACCACAAGGCGCCCCCGGTGGAAGAGGTCAGCCGCTGGACGGCGGCCTCACGCGCGATGGCATCGGTGGAGGATTCATCGGTCGTATTGGCCGACAGCAGCTTCTCGATGGTTGCCCAATCTTGCAGGTCGACCAGCGCCACGACGGCCGCGCGACGCACGTCCGCATCGCGGTCGTCGACGAGTGGTGCGAGCGAGGGGGCCACGCCCTCGGGGCGCAAGCGGGCGAGGATTTCGATGGCCCGGCTTCGCGCGCGGGAGGGGGCGTCGGCGTCCGCGGCCAGTGTCAGCACTTGGGGGGCGAGCGAGGCGAGCGAGCGCGCCTCGACCAGCGCCAGGGCCGATTCCTGCAGCTCGGCGTCCGCCACGAGGGGCGCCAATTGGTGGGGCAGTTCGTCGTCTTCGGCCAGGTCGCGCCAGATGCCCCCCAGGTTCGCGGCGACCAGCGCGAGTGCCAGCCGGCGCAGTTCGGCATCGGCCGCACGATCGGCCACGAACCGCAGCACGCTACGGGCGCTATCGAGCGAGGCGTTCGTGCCGAGCGCCTGCAACACGCGCTGCCGGTCGGCACGCGACAGTCCGGCGTCGGCCAGTTGCCGCGCCTGCAGCTCGCCGGTTGCCACGGGATCGAGCAAGGCGAAGAGAGGCATCCGATCGACCGAGGTCGCCTGGCGGCGCACCAGTTCGTCGTAGAGCGCACGTTTGCGATCCTTCGCCGCGATATGGATCGCCTCGAGCAGATAACGGTCCCCACCGTCGTATTCTTCGGCGAGGGTGGCGAGCGCCTCGAGCGCGGCGGACGTGTCGATGTTCGCGATCGCCAGCAGCACTTCACGCTTTGCTTGCGGCGAAGCATCGTTGGCCAGTGGCAGAATCTGTGCGGCGTACTCGGCGCCGTGACGTCGCAAGATGCGCACGGCCAGGGCGCGAAACGAGGGATCCTCGTTCGTCAGATGGGCGAGCACGACGCCACGCGCCGAGCCCCCAATGCGATCGAGCATCCACAGCGCACGCGCACGCACGTTGGGGTCTTCCGCATTCTTGGACAGCTCCGCGAGCAACGGCACGCTCGCTTCGGGTTCGGCCAACAGACGCTCGCGCGCCAGGAACTGCGTCGCCAGGTTGGGGCTGGCGAGCGCGACGAGGGCCTCGGCGCAGTTGTGGTAGGGACCGGGCTTCTCGCGCCGCGCCGGCTTCGCACCCTGGGGTGTCAGGCGAAAGATGCGTCCGCGGTGCGGATCGTTGTAGGCATGCCCGCCGACGCCGCCGTCGTACCAGTCGGAGACATACAGGCTGCCGTCGGGGGCCGCGCACACGTCGTCGGGGCGGAAGTAATCGTCTCCCTGGCTCGTCAGCAGCAACTCGGTCGAACCGCGCTGTCCGTAGCCTTGCGGTTCGTGCGGATAGCGGCGAACCTCGCGCGGGCCGGCGTCGGCATGCAGCGGGGCGTTCTTCAACGACGCGCCGAAGGCGTCTCCCTCGTAGAAGCAAATGCCGCAGGGGGAGCCGAAGCCAGTGACGATCGTGCCCGGCACGAAACCCGGTTGAAAGGCGCGAAAATGCCAGCCGGAAGAAAAAGGGATCTCGGCCGGCACGCGCTCCGGCGGCTTGCCGAACCAGCCGTAGTCGCCGCCGTCGAGGATCCAGCAGATGCGGGTGCTGAAGTTGCCGTCGTTGTCGTTATCGCTCAAGTACGCTTCGCCGAACGAGCTGACGCAGACTTCGTACGGATTGCGAAAATTCACGGCCACGGTTTCGAGCTGCGAGCCGTCGAGCTCGCCGCGCAGGACGGCCCCCCATGGGAACTTGATGTGCGAGCCATCCGTGCCCGTGACATCGAAACCTTCGTCGCCGTGCGACATCCACCACTTGTGATCGGGTCCCAGCACGAGACTGTGCGCGCCGTGATCGTGGTTTCTGCCACCAAAGCCGGTGAGGAGTTTCTTGGGCGGACCGTCGGCCTTGAGGTCGCCGTCGAGATCCTCGTACATCCACAGGTCGGGGCTGGTGGCGACGAAGACGCGCGGACCGGCGACGCAGATGCTCATGGGGCAGAAGAGGCCTTCGGCGAAGATGGTGGCTCGATCGGCGCGGCCGTCGCCATCGGTATCCTCGATGACCTTGATTTTGTCGGCCGGAGGGGTCTTGGCGTCCTTGCGATAGAATTCGATCTCGGCCACCCAGACGCGTCCCTCAGTATCGATGTCGATCGCCGAGGGATTCGTCAGCAACGGTTCGGAGGCGAAAAGGGTGACTTCCAAGCCCGCGGCAGGCCGGAGAGCGGCCAATTCTTCTTCTGGCGGAAGTTGGGCCTGGGCAGTTGACGCCAGGCACGCGACGGCCAGAGAGACGAGAGTCACGAGTCGGTGTCGAGACGAGATCATGGGCATGCGCGGTTTGCTCTCGGTCGTGGGCTAGTGGGGAATTTCGCCATCTTGATTGTGACGTGTGATCTGGGCCGCACCGATTGCGGTTCGTGGTATAGACGCTACTCTGCAGGGAAAAGTGCTCAAGCGGTGGGGTAGCAGCCGGGGCCACTTGTTGGGTGCGATTGTAAACTGAACGCGGGGGCGGCTCTACGTTCGGCCTGCGAGGTGCCGTTGTCAAAGACTGGCCGGTCGCCAAGAATAGGACACAAGCGTTCCGATGGTGAAGTTCTCCGGGAGCTAAGATCTTGGTCGATCTGCCTCGTAATCCGACGCGCGCCGTGAAGATTGGCACCGTCACGGTTGGCGCGGGGTATCCCGTTGCCGTGCAGAGCATGACCGCCACCCCCACGCGCGACGTGGAGGCCACGGCCGCTCAGGTGGCGGATCTCGTCGCGGCGGGCGCCGACGTGGTGCGCATCGCGGTCGACAACCCGAAGGACGCCGCGGCGCTGACCGGCATTCGTGCCCGCACGTCGGCCAATCTTTCGGTCGATCTGCAAGAGAACTACCGCATGGCGGAGCTGGTGGCTCCGCACGTCGACAAGATTCGCTACAACCCGGGACACCTCTATCACCACGAGCGCGAGAAGCCGTGGCAGGACAAGGTGCGCTACCTGGCCGATATCGCCGCGCAGCACGATTGCTCGATTCGCGTGGGGGTGAATTGCGGGTCGGTCGATCCGGCGATGAAGGAAAAGTTTCCGGCCGAGGATTCCATCTCGCCGATGCTCGAGAGTGCCTGGGCTCATTGCACGCTGCTCGACGAGATCGGCTTCACGCGCTACTGCGTCTCGCTCAAAGATTCCGATCCCAGGAAGGTGGTCGAAGCGAACCGGCGTTTTGCCGAAACGCGTCCCGACATCCCTTTGCACCTGGGCGTGACCGAGGCGGGCATGCCGCCCGACGGCATCCTCAAGACGCGCATCGCCTTCGAGCAGTTGATCTCGCGCGGCATTGGCGACACGATTCGCGTCTCGCTCACCGTGCCCAATGCTCGCAAGGGAGAAGAGATCGCCGCGGGGCGGCAGATCCTGGCCGATATCGCCCTGGGCCGCGTGCGCAGCGTGGTCGATTATGGCCTCTCGACGCTCAACATCATCAGTTGCCCCAGTTGCTCGCGCGTCGAGAACGAGGCTTTCGTCGAACTGGCGCAACAGGTCAAGGAAATGACCCGTTACGCCGCCGATCATGCCATCACGATCGCCGTGATGGGTTGCCGCGTGAATGGGCCGGGCGAAACCGACGACGCCGATCTCGGGCTTTGGTGCGGCCCGAACTTTGTGAATCTCAAACGGGGTAGCGAGGAGCTCGGCGCGTTTCCCTACGACGCGATTCTGCCTCGCTTGCGCAGCGAGCTCGACTCGTTGATCGCCGAGCGCTCGGCGGTCTGATTTCGCGATCTCCCGCTACGCGTGCCTGGCTTGCCGCGGCTCGAGACGTGGTTGTCGCCTGTTCCCTGGTGTTGACACCCCCAGCGGGCGGACGCGCGCCGGCGCCCGCTGATCGATTTCCGTTCAGGGGGGAATCCTTACGCATTATTTAGCGGTAGGGGTCGTGTCGGTTGGGCGTGGACTGCCGATAAGAAGGGTAATCGGAGCCTGAACGATTGCGCCGTAGATGAGCGTCATGCTAGCTGTAACAGCGCCGTCGCCCGATCGTCGCACTCTCTGGGAGCAGCCAGATACTCCAATGCGAGTCCATTTTAAGAATTCGGTCGTACGACGCCTTGCCTGGGTCCTGATCGCGGCCGGCTTGCCGAACGTGGCGGTGGCCCAACAAACGCCGACAGCGGTGCTGGGGCAGCCCACGGCGGCCTCGCCGTTGCCCTCCGGGAGCGTGGCTCCGGGCCGGGTCCATCAGGCATGGGTGCCGCCATCGGCGCCGATGGCTCATCTGCCCCAGGCGGAAGAGACGTCGAGCCGCCAACCTGTGGCCGTCGTTCCCCCGGTGCCTGGCCTGGCAGGACAGGCACCGGGAACGACCGGCGCGCCGAGTTCTATGCAGATGGCGGTGTTTCAGCCCGCGCCCGGCGTGGCGGCTTCGCCCCCGAGCGGTTTCTCGGCCCCGCCCCCACCGGAAGACATCGACGACTCTGGCAGCGACTCGAGCCTGCCCACGCCGATTTACGACCCCGTGCAGGCGGGTAACCTCGAACTGCGCTTGCGGCAGGCTGAAAAGCAGCTCGAGGCGATGGGGGGCAAGCCAAACGACCTGCTCCCCTTGATCAAGTTGAGTGGCTTCATGCAGCTCGACGAAGGGTTGTTCAGCCAAAGCGCCGCCAGCCGCGCCGAGCTGGGCGACATGCAAGACGGTTTGGGCTTTCGTCGTGCGCGTCTCTTGGCATTGGGCCAACTGACGGACTTCACCGGCTACACGATCGAAGTCGACTTCGGTGCCTTGGGACGCCCGAGTCTCGTGGACATTTGGGGAGAGCAGAGCGAAGTGCCTTTCTTGGGCACGGTGCGCATTGGTCAATTCCGCCAGCCGACGAGCATGGAATGCTGGACCAGTATTCGACACTTGGATTTTCTCGAGCGATCGGTCGGTTTCCAGGCGCTCGATCCGTTCCGTCGCGTGGGCATCATGGCCTACGCCATGAGCGACGACGAGCTTACCTCCTGGGCGTATAGCGTCTACGGCACGGGCCTCACTTTCTGGAATGGCACCGACACAACGTACAGCACGCTGGGGGACACGCGTTTCGGCACGCAGATCGGCGACCGTGGTGGTATCTCGGTCGTCGGCCGCGTGACCCATTTGCTGTATTACGACGAACCGTCCGAAGGTCGTTACCTGTTGCACGTCGGCGGCGGTTACAACTTCAGCGAGTTGGGAGGCAACAACGGCACCGGCTCCAACGCCAGCACCTACCAGGCCCGTGCCATTCCCGAGTTCTTCGTGGGCGATCCCGCGGGGGGTGGTTTGACCGCGGCGGGAACTCCCTTCATCGTCGATTCAGGCCGCATCCGGGCGAACAATTACAACATGTTCCACACCGAGCTCGCGGGGAACTACGGGCCTGCCCACTTCCAAACGGAGTGGCAGGGATCGGTTGTCGATCAGCTCACCGGATCGGCCATTTTCTATCACGGCGCCTATTTCCAGTGCGGTTACTTCCTTACCGGAGAGAGCGTCCGTTATCTGAAGCAGGCGGGCGTGCTGGATTACAACGTCACGCCCTACACCGATTTCTTCGGACTCGGCCGCCACGCGCGGATGTGTGGCTGGGGCGCGTGGGAAGTCACGTTCCGCTGGTCGTACCTGGATCTGGAAACCGGCAAGATCCTACCGGTCAATCAGCTCTCGAACAGCGTCGGTCCACCGCCGTCGCCGAATCCCGGCATCGTGAACGAGAGTACCATCGGTCTCAACTGGTGGTGGAACCGTTTCACGCGCGTGCAGTTCAACTGGATTCACAGCATGCCCGACTACCCGACCGTGGGTGTGGCGCCGTTCGATATCTTTGCGGCACGGTTCCAGGTCGAGTTCTAATACGCGTCGCGGGGGGCGTCCGGTGTGAAAGTGCAACAACTGTAGCGATCGCGTACGGCCGTAAAGTGGAGCAGGAAGCGTTTTCGAGGCTGCCAGACCGGCCCGTCGCGAGCGTTTGGTCGAAACAGAACATAGGCCGGCCCCGCCCGTCTTGGATGGAATCAGCAGGAAGGACCCATGCGCGCCATCACTACTGCCGCGATTGTTATCGCGATGATCGTTCCTTCCATCTCGCACGTGCTGGCCGGCGACGGGTGCTGCGATCACTGCGGCGCGAGCTGCTGTGTGCGTCGTGTGTGTGTCCCCAAGGTGGTCGAGAAGGAGATCACCAAGGTCTGTTGGGACTGCAAGTGCGAAGACATCTGTATTCCCGGCCCCAGCAAGAAATGCTGCACGAAGTGCGGCAAGGATGAATGCGGCTGCTACAGCTTCGACCTCTGGCAGCCGACCTGTGCCAAGGTGAAGACGCGGCACGTGCCGGTGAAGAAAGAAGTGAAGCGCAAGGTGCCAAAGATCGAGTGGACGGTCGAGTACCGTTGCGATCGCTGCTGCCAGGATTGCCAGAAGATACCGGCCCTGCCCGCCGCGGCGCCTGCCGTGGAACCGGAGGGCAGCCCCGCCCCGTCGCCTCCCCCGGCGTTGAAATAGCCCTCGTTCGCGGCTGACGACATCGGCGACTCGCCGACGAACGAGCTCAGGTCGATCAGGTGGAGCTGCCGTCCCTCGTTTCGAGGGGGACGAGTGGATCGACGAAGTGACCGTGTATCCCGTCACCGCTTACGTCCTGGAGGATTGACATGGCCAAGAAGCGAACTCTGCAGGAGGGGCGGGGGGGGCGGATCGTTCGCCCGGCCACGGAGGAGAGTCGTCGATATTTGCGCCGCGCGATCGAGGAGGAAAAAGCGGGCATGGCGGCGAATCGTGCGTTGGGCCTGATCGCCCTGCGCGAGCGGCGCGAGCTAAGTCAGATCGTCGGCCACCTCAAGGAACTGCGACAGCGGCTCGGCATTCCGCTGTCGGTCGTAGCCGACAGAACCGGCATGACTCGCGGTAACCTGTCGCGCCTGGAAAACATGGACGGACCCAATCCCACGATCGAGACGCTCCGGCGCTATGCCGAGGCCATTGGTCACCGCATCGAAATCGCCGTCGTCGCGCAACAATGACACCTGCCCAGTCGGAATACCTGGTGGAGCCGCCGCCTCTCGAGCTATCCGCAATCTTGGCTGTGACGCAGCATTAGCCGCGTTCGAGGGCGCGTTTCAGGCGCGCGATGCCTTGACGGACCGCTTCGAGATCGGGGTTGAGCTTCAAGGCGCGCGACAAGGACGTGAGGGCCTCTTGTTGCATGCCCATGCGCAGGTAGCACTGCGCCATGCCGGTAGCGGCGTCGAAATGGTAAGGATTCAGCTCGAGCGCTTCGTGGCAATCGCGCAGGGCGTCGACGTAGCGGCCCGTTTGATAGGCGGCGATGGCGCGCTGATTCCACGCTTCGGCCATCCAGGGGGCGGAACGCAGGAGCTCCGTCGCGCGGGCGATCGCTTCGGCATACTGGCGCGAGCTGTTCAACCGCACGACGATCCGCAATTGCTGGCGTTGCACCTCGCTCCCCTGGCGACGCCAGACCGAGCGGATGCTGTTCGCCGCGAGATAGCGCACCATGCGATCGCGATCGCGCAACGCCGCGCCCAGCACGCTGTTGACTTCCCAATCTCCCAGAAAGCCGAGCGCCAACACCGCCGCTCGACGGACCGAGCGGCGCGAATGCGACGCCAGGCGCGAAAGCGAACCGACCGTATAACGCTCGGCCACGCGTTTGATGAAGGCTGCGGAATCCTGATCCTTCAGGTACGCTTGGTAGAGAGACACCAAGACCGGCCTGCGACGAGAAACACTCACGCTCGTAGCTCCAGGAAGCGGAAACAAGAGATGTTCAGGTCGATCCCCCACGGCGGCAGAAACCGCACGATTGCTTCGACCTGACGAGCATAGGTACGAGTTTAACCAGACTTGCGAGGTCGGCAAATGAAAAATCGCGCGAATCAAACATTTGATCCCGCGCGATCGTATACCCGCGCAGCACACGAATCGGCATTCAGCGCAGCACGCCGCGCAAGACAACAACAAAGCGTGAATTTTCTGAGAAATCGCTCGACAGACTCACACGAACTGGCGTCACCTCCCGCGCGTAAAGTCCTCTTTACAGGCGCTCAGTCGAGGTGCTGTCACCGCGTCGTACAAATCACATTGCGGCGCGTTTCAGCGACGAGGATCGTGCTGGCGATGGTACTGGTGGCAAGCGTGATGGAAGGGTCGCGGCCCATCGTGGCGGTGCCCCCCGCGGCGCAACGCAGCGCCGCCACGACACGGAGCGCGGCGGGGTCGCGCGGCGGCGAAGTGCGTCTGAACGTGCAGTGGTCAGGAGTTCCGTTGCGCCGCGCCATGCAGGGGCTCTCGCAGAGCAGCGGCGAGGCGATCGTGCTCGATCGACGCATCGATCCCGAGCGATCTGTTACGCTGACACGAGAGGGGGCCAAGCCGGGAGAGATCGTCGCCGACGTGGCGCGGGAGCTTGGCCTCGAGGTGGTCAACGTGGGGCCGGTACTTTACATCGTACCCCCCGCGACGGCGGAACGCGTCGAGGCTGAATTGGGACGCCAGGTGGCGGCCGCCCGACGACTGAGGCCTCCCCAGGCCCGGGCGTGGTCGCGCCGGATGACGCTCGTCTGGCCCGAGTTGGCGGAGCCCCGTACGGTCTTGGCCGAGTTAGCGGGTCGCGAAAAAATTTCTCTCGCCGGAGGAGAAAACGTTCCGCACGATCTCTGGCCCGCCGTCGAACTTCCCCCGCTCCTCCTGGCCGAGCGATTGACGCTGCTCTTGGCGCCGTTCGATCTCACTTGGCGCTCTATCGACGAAGGACGCGGCATCGAGATCGTGCCGCTTGCAGTAGAGCCGGTTGCCGCGCCGGCGAATTCACTGCGTTAGAAATGCCACAGGCCGCGCGGGTCGTTCGACTCCGCACGGCCTGTGGGCTTGTTCTCACCCGTCCTTGGGTCACCGAACGGCCGCCTCCCATGCGGCGCGCTCGGACGTCAGCAGCCATGCCTGGCGAGTTTTTCTCGCAGAGTATCGGCCGTGAATGGTTGTACGAGATAGTCGGAGACGCCCGCCTCGATGGCCTTGAGCACGCGGCCTTTTTCGGCCTCGGTGGTGACCATGATGATGGGAACGTGCTTGTCCTGGGCGCGAATCTCCTGAATGACTTCGAGCCCGGATTTACCCGGCATATTCCAGTCGGTGAGCACCATGTCGAACTCGCCCGGCTTGAAGAGGGCGACGGCTTCGTTGCCATCGGCCGCTTCGACGGCCGCAGGCACGCCGATCGACTGTAGCGAGCGGATGAGAATCTTCTGCATCGTGATCGAATCGTCGGCGACGAGGGCCTTCTTGCTCATGGGTGCGATCTCGAGGATGGCGGCGCGGCAGGCGCTTTGGCCCGCGGCACTGGCCGACTTCAGCAGAACCCTAGGTCGCGGTGACGACGTGTCAAATTGGCCACAAATCCGCGGTTCAAACAGCACGCTCGCGAGTCCGATCAGGCAGGAATCACCCGAGGCAAGCGTAACGTCAGCCTGTGCCACGTTGACTTTTCAAGGTGGATCGGCCGGCGGTTTCGGTTTGCCCGGGCCACGGGAAATCGTCTAGAATCAGAACCCATCGGCGAAGGTCGATATGTCTGCCCAGCTTTGGTGAGGAACCTTGACGATGGCCGGTCCCGATCGAGACACGCACACGAGCGAACACGCATGCCATGGCCTCACGTCCCTCTTCGCCCCACGGGCGAATGACCTGATCCGCGTCGGTTCGCGACGCTGGTTCTTGCAGACGGGGCTGGCGGGTATCGCGGGATTGTCTCTGGCCGACGTGTTGCGCGGCCGCGCATGGGCCGCTTCGCCCGAAAGTGCCTTGCAAGGTGCGAGTTCTGCCACGCGCGCGACTCAAAAAACTTCGGTCATCATGTTCTGGCTCTCGGGCGGGCCGAGCCATCTCGATATGTGGGACCCCAAGCCCGATGCCCCGGCCGAGATCCGCGGGCCCTTCGGCACCATTCCCACGAAGCTGCCCGGCGTGCGCTTCAGCGAGCATCTGCCCCTGCAGGCGAGCATCGCCGACAAGCTGACCGTGCTCCGCTCGATCGACTGCAGCGCCAGCAACCATACGCCGATCACCATGCAGGCGGGCAACCCGCTCGCGCGCCGCACCGACGACGGTCGCGATGGCGATGGATACCCCTCGATGGGTTCGATCGTGGCGAAGTTCCGCGGCGCGAACGATCCCAGTATGCCACCGTTCGTCGGCCTGGCCGATTCCTGGGTTGCCGACGTGTGGGGCGCCGGGCACATGGGCTCGCGCTATGAACCGGTGAAAGGCACCGAGCTTGCCGGGCGCTTCAACCTGCCCAAGGGTGCCACCGTCGAGCGTTTGCAGAATCGTCATGATCTGCGCGTGCAGCTCGATCGCCTACGGCGCGATCTCGATACGCAGCACACGCTCGAGCGCCTCGACGACTACCATCAGCAGGCGTTCGACATGGTCCTGTCGGGCAAGGTGCAGAAGGCTTTCAACCTCGACGAGGAAAAGAACGAGCTGCGCGACGCCTACGGCCGCACGAGCGTGGGCGAAAAGGCGCTGCTCGCACGGCGCATGGTCGAGGCGGGCGTCACCTTTACGCTTGTGAGCGGCGCGTGGGGTTACTTCGATCACCACGGCGACGAAGTGAAATGGGGAGGCATCGAGAAGGGGCTCAAGCCGCTGTTGCCCACGATCGACCAGACGCTCTACGCGCTGATCACGGATCTCGAAGAGCGCGGACTGCTCGACAGCACGCTCGTGCTCATGCTGGGGGAGTTCGGTCGCACACCGGTGATGACGAAGACCGCCGGCCGCGGCCATTGGACCAACTGCATGTCGATGCTCGCCGCCGGGGGTGGCCTGCCGCACGGCCAGGTCGTGGGCGCGACCGACGCCCGCGGTTACGGCATCATCGAGCGCCTTATTACGCCGCAAGATCTGGCAGCCACGGTCTTCCGCTTCCTCGACATCGACCTCAATGGCCACTGGATGAGCCCGCAAGGAAGGCCCACGCCGATCGTGACCGAAGGGGGCATGCCGATCGCGGAGTTGGTGGGGTAGGTTGGTACAACTCGACCGTCTTGGACTGCTTGGGGCAAGCAAGTGCCAATCTTTCTTTGGGAAATGGTTCAATCCGCATCGCTCCTCACGACCATGAGCACGAAGCCGTCAAGCAACACTGCCGCTGCCGTCGAGCGACGCATTCGGCGTTTCTTTGACCTGCTGAATGATGAGCAGTTCGAGAAGTGCTATCAAATGATCGATCCGCGGATCCGTGACCGCGCCACTTCGGTCACGCTGCTGCAATATATTGATTCCGCCAAACGATTCCGTGAAAAGAGTGGCAGGCTAGATCTGCTGTCAGTCGATGTCGAAAGTCACGAGAACGAGCCTAGCCCGCTCTACGAGGATCGAGACTTCTCGATCGGCAAAAGCGTCTGCCACGTGAGGTCGGGCAAGACTATAGAGTTTCAAGAACGATGGGTGCGCGAGGGGCGCTCGTGGTACACTCGAGCGACCGGTTTCGTTACGACTGATTGATTCTGCTTTGCATCTTGTAGTTCACGCACTCCTTGCGTGACGATCTTCGACCACACGTCGTGTCGTAGTGCCGTCGTGGTGAGAATTCGGTGGAAGGAACCACGACGACACGACGGGCACAACGCTCGCTCAACGAAACGGAAGGAACGGATGCCTTACTTCTCTCGCATCGCTTTTGCTTGCGCTTATCTCTTGTTCGCATTCGCCGACCGCACGTTGATTGCCGTTGACCCGCCCAGGCCCGCTTCTGCTGCGAAGGGGGCCAAGACTGCCGAGGAGGCACTGCGGCGCTTCATGCTGGGGGTGATGACCAGCAATGCGGACGAACTGAAGCAGGTCACGCTCGAAACGAAGCCCGACGAATTCCGCTGGCTCTTGGGGAGCCAGGTTCCTCCCGAAGTGCTGCCGATGCTGCGCAAGGATATCGAGGGTTTTCCCATCGAGCGGCTGAAGCCGGGAGACGAATTCCAAACGCCTGATGGCAAGCAGATCGTCGTGGCGGAAGACTGGATCGGCGAAGACCGCGCCGTGCTGCGCATGAAAGGCGATCCGCTGGCGCAGCGCATCTACCTGGTGAAAGGCGCCTGGCGCGTCGATCCCGCGCCGATCATCGCGGCCCGCAAAGCGATCGATGCCGAGGGGCGCCAGGACAAGTAGGTGGCGCACCCCGTGCGTGACGAGCGGAAACATCTTTACGAAACGGCATCCCCTTCAAAAAAAGTGCAGCATGCGATACGCATTTTGGTCGACGCTTTTACTCGTGAATCTCGCGTCCTTCGCGGGCGCCGCCGATGAAAAGCCCAAGCTCAACGTGCTGTTGATCGTCTCGGACGACCTGAACACCAGGCTGGGGTGCTACGGCGATCCGCTGGTGAAGTCGCCGAACATCGATCGGCTGGCGGCGCGCGGCGTACGTTTCGACCGCGCGTACTGCCAATACCCGCTCTGCAACCCGAGCCGGGCTTCGTTCCTCACCGGCCGTCGGCCCGATCACACGGGCGTGCGCGAGAATCAAACGCATTTCCGCCAGGTCGATCCCGACCTGGTCACGCTGCCGCAGCACTTTCGCCACCACGGCTACTACGTGGCCCGGGTGGGCAAGCTCTACCACTACGGCGTGCCGACGCAGATCGGCACCGATGGTCTCGACGATCCTCCTTCTTGGGAAAAGGTGACCAATCCGCGCGGCCGCGATCGGGACGATGAGGATCAGATCTTCACCCTTGTCCCGGGGCAGTTCGGCGGCACGCTGAGCTGGCTTTCGGCCGACGGGACGGACGAGGAGCAGACCGACGCCATCGGCGCCGCCGCGATGGTGAAGGAACTCGAAGCGCACCGGGACGAGCCGTTCTTTCTCGCGATGGGTTTCTATCGTCCCCACACGCCCTACGTCGCGCCGCATCGCTACTTCGAGATGTATCCCACGTCCGACATCGAGCTACCGGTGAACACCGAAGAGGATCGCGCCGACGTGCCTCCCGCGGCGCTGACGATCAAACGCGAGGAGGCTGCCATGACCGACGACCAGCGCCGACATGCGATTCAGGCCTATCATGCCGCCACCACCTTCATGGATGCCCAGGTGGGCAAGGTGCTCGACGCCGTCGATCGCTTGGGCCTGGCCGAGAACACGGTGATCGTCTTCATGGCCGACCACGGCTACCATCTGGGAGAACACGGCCTGTGGCAAAAGAGGTCGCTGTTCGAGCAATCGGCTCGCGTGCCGTTTATCATCGCGGCGCCGGGCACGAAGGTGCGGGGCACGCCTTCGACGGCGCTCGTCGAGTTGGTCGATCTCTATCCGACACTGGCCGAATTGTGCGGATTGCCCGCGCCGAAGAAAGTCGACGGCCGCAGCGTGCGTGCGCAGCTCGACGATCCGCAACTCCCCGCGCGTAAAGCGGCGCTCACGCAAGTCACGCACGGACGGACGAGCAGACGCGAGCCTCAGCGACCGGACGTGTTGGGCTACAGCATCCGCACGGATCGCTGGCGCTACATCGAATGGGACGAAGGCCGCGCGGGTCGCGAACTGTACGACCACGAAAGCGACCCCGGCGAGAATGACAATCTGGCCGAGAATCCCGAGCACGCGGCGACGGTGAGCGAATTGAAGGTATTGCTGGCCGAGACGCGCGAGAACGGCAAAAGCAAGTAACGCAAGCTTTTCGCGGATGATGAGACGACAAGCCATGCAGGGAGTTCTCGAACGCCCTCATGGCTGATCCATTCCGTGCCAATCGATTGCTTCTCCGCCGCTGGGTGAGAGCAGCGCGCGAAGGTTTTCCGGAGTGATGGTGTCGTACAGCGTTACGGCGGATGCGTCCGACATAACGACCAGTGCCCTTTCGGCATGGTGGCTCGAGATTCCTTGCCCCTGCCGCGGATTGACACGTGGCGACATCTGGCTGATGTGCAAGTCTCGCGGCTCGCACCAGATCACATCCGAGTTTGCCACCTCGACGAGCATGATCGTCTGCGAGGGGTCGTCGGTGATCTGCTCGGCTCGAAACGGCTCGCTGCCGGGCCACATCGTGCCCGGACCCATGACCGCCAAGTAGTCGGAGGTGTTTCGGCGATCGGTGCGCGAGGGACATTGCAGCAGGATGGGCACCGTGTGGTGCAGTCGTCGATTGTTGGGCCCATCCCAGGGTTCATCGAAACGATACTTCGTCGCCAAATCGCCCCCTTCAAAAAACGGCAGCAACAAGGCCCGCCAGCTATGCATGGGGCGGCCTTGCGCATCGGCGACATACGCGGGCGGATAGCATCCGAAATGCTCGTGATAGTTGTACAGCGCAAGGCCCAATTGCTTGAGATTGTTCCTGCACATCGACATCGGAGCTGGACCGCGACTTTGTACCGCTGGAAGAAACAGCACCCCTAGAAACAGAGATGCGAATGCAGCCAACAACCAATGTACCCATGCGCGCCGGAACAAAAACGCCGCGGCACAGCACGCCAGCGCCGGCGCGAACCAGGGGGCCAGCCAGCCGACTTGATTCCAAAGTGCGAGAAACACGGCCACCGCCGAGACGGCCACGAATAGCTCCCACAGGCCGAACTGGATGCGGCGTCGCGGTGCCGGCGACTTGAAATCGTCGTTGCTCATGATGGCCACCCACGATCACTTGCGGCCTCGACGCATCGCAGGGCGACGAATGCGCCCTCTCGATCTCCATCCTAGCTGGAAGGAGTCCGCCGACGTACTGCGTCGAACAAGGTAACGCGACGACGGCAGAAAACCGCCGCGCAGGGGCCAAACAAGCAAGTCCCGGGCAACGCCCGGGGGAGCCCATTCACGCAAACACCAACCCCATACCCGAGTCCAGAAAGGGGGCCACAGAACGAACGTCGGCGCCACACGCAGTGTGGTTTTGTCACGCCCTTTCAGGGCTTGATGATTGGTCCACTCGCCAACATTCCCCAGGGCTGTCTTATACCGCCCCTGTGGGGCTTCGCGAGTTGATACGGGAAGTCACGACGAAATCATCGTGCATTCGTCGGCCGCGTGGCCGTTTCTACCTCGGCCCGTTCGCTAGCCATGCGGCGTCCCACGATCACCAGCTCTTGCGGATCGTCGCGGCGGCGGCGGTCGCAGACGATGGTTGCCACTGGCTCCCAGGCAAAGGGCAATTCGATTTGCTCGCCGCCGTTCTGATTGATGCAGAAGAAATCGACCTCGGCCGGCACGTCGGCACTCGTCTCCGGCCGCGAGACGACCGGGATCCGCTGGCGGTAGTGAAAGGCAAAGTTGTGGTGAATCTGCCCCAGGCTCACCAGCTCGACGTCGCCGGGCAACTCGTGCTTCAGTCGCGCCACCGAGCCCGCGGTATCCTCGCTCGCTACGATCGCCTCGTTCAGCACGACGATCGTGAATATGAGCCCTACATAAAGCCCGACGGCAACAATGCCTTGCCGGCCACTCATCGCGTCGTGGCGTCGTAGTGCCACGATACAAACGACCGCCGTAGACAGAGATGCCACCACAAATACCACGGCCCACGCCGCCGGCTGCGCGAGCGGGGTCTCGTTCGACGTGCCGAAGAGCGACGCGCCGGCGATGACGAGCGCCCCCAGCACCATCAAACCCGCGAAGCCCCCCAGGAAAACCTTCCACAGGCGCTGCCATTCGTAGTCGCGGGCCACGGCGGCGCAGCGCTCGACGGCAAGCCCGCAGAGCAGCGCCAGGCAGGGGTACATCGGCATGAAGTACCGTCCGCGCGCGCCGGGCGTCAGCCAGCAACTGGGGAACGTCACCGCCAGGCACGTCACGAGGAACAACACAGAGGGCAGCGCCGGGCCCAGGTTGCCGCGGAACGAGCGCTTCGTATAGACCAGCAAGAAGACCGACCAGGGGGCCGTGCAGCCGAGGATCTCGAGCGGATAGGTCACCAGGTGCAGGACGATCGTCGTCCAGCTCATATCGGCGAAGCGCATCTTCACGTCGCCATTCCACACGGCCCACACAGCGTCGGTCCCCAGCTCGCGCCACATCGGAACCTGCCACGCGCCCAGCACGACGGCGAACGCTCCGAGGCCGACAAAGTGCCCCCAGCCCAGCAGCGTGCGCCAGTCGCGCCGCACGACGAGCAGGTAGATCACGACCGAGCCGGCGAAGTAGACCGGCGCCTGGGGCCCTTTCGCCAAGGCCCCGAGCGCTGCCAGTACATACCCGGCGCTAAACGCCAGCGCCGAGTTCCAGCCGCGCATGTAACCGTAGTGCCAGATCAACATCGACATCGCGACGAGCAGCGTGAACGTGGCCTCGGTCTCGGCCAGGCGGCCGATCTGCAGGATCTGTCCAAAGGTGGCGTACGCTACTCCCGAGGCGAGCGCGCCCGTGGCCGACATGAACGTGCGACCATACCAGTACACCAGGCAGGCGGTTAGCAGGGTCGCCAAAAGGCTTGGAAAGCGTGTGGCAAACGTATCGATCTCGCCGTGCAGCATGCCGGCCCAGGCGATGACCCAACTTCCCAGCGGCGGACGGCTCAAGAAGGGGAGTCCCTGTTGGCGCGGGATGAGCCAGTCTCCCGACTCGAGCATCTCGACGGCGACCCGCGCGCGGCGCGGCTCTTCGCCTCGCACGCTCAGGTCGGAGATGCGCGTGAAGTAGATCGCCACGACCAGCAGCAGGAGCAGGCCGAATTCCAACTCGCCCCACCAGCGCCCTCCGCCGGCAACGTCCGCCATGCCATCAACGCTCGACTTCATAGCCCTGAAAAGCTCCCCAAGAGATGCGGCAAGCGCCCGCGTGGAAAGCGACTTACGTCGCCCGAGATTTCGCGCGGCGGATGGTCGCAAGCCACCCCGCAGGGGTCAAGATCAATCGACCCGCGGCGTCGGGGGGGGGCCGTTTGTCCGCTAGCATTCCGCGCCGAAAGGCCGGTCCGCGCTCATTTGCGGCCCCTGCAAGAGGCAACTACACTGAAAAGACTATGGCCCTGGCTGCTCGCTACGGCAGCCTGCGAGGCCGGCTTGCTCGCGCCGCAGTCGTGCTAGCAGTTTTGAAGCGGCGCCCGACGGCCAGACGAGGCGCTACCCACGATCTCGAACCCTGGAACGGATGTGCAGACAACCATGCGAAATCTCCTTTGGCTGCTTCTGTGCGTGGTGACTTTTGCCGGCTGCGCGCCGCAAGAAACCGCCGCCGAGATCCGCAAGCGGAAGGAGAAAGAACGCGCTGCCGAACTGAAGGAAGAGCGCGCCAAGAACCGCGAACGTCGCTTCGAAGCGATGCTCAAAGAGCAGCGCGAATTCGGTGAGGAAATGCGGCGGCAACAGGAACAGGCCCGTACACGCTAATCGCGCCGGCGTGCCACGTGTGACGGAGGCTCTGGTTTCAAGCGTGCAATTGCAGCCGATAACGCCAGCACCACGTTTGCGGCCGGGCGATTTCTCCACCTGCCAGCGGTAGCGCCAACTCGCGCCGCGCCTCGTCGTAGACGAGCGACACTTCGGGGGCGTCGTGGAGCGGTTCGCTCACCAGCGACCAGGCTGGCCCCCCGCCCGAGAGCCGAAATTCCCGGCCGTGGACCCGCGCGGCAAGCTCTTGGTCCGCAGACAGCCGGTAGTGCGAGCCGAGGTGCGCCGGCGCGGCGCGCAAGCGACAGGCGGCGTCGAACACCAGGCGTTCCTCGCGGGCGTGGGCCTCGACGACGAGCGACCAATGGCTGGTCCCCGCCATGCCCACCAACAGCGCGACGCTCAGATCATCGCCGCGCTGTTCGAGATGCAGCTCTTGCAGCGGTGGGCTCGCGGGCCAATCCTCCTCGGCAGCCCCTTCGCGAGATACCAACAGCACGCGTGGCGCAGCGGGGGGGGCGAGCCAGCGTATCTCGTGCCCGAAGCGATCGCCCCGGCGCATGAAGGCGACCTGCCAGCGACCGGCCGTGAGCACCGTTTCTCCGTTCACCGCGCTATCCTTCGCCATGCAGCCGCCAACGGAGAAACGCATCGAGAAACCCCTGAATGTGACCATCCATCACATCCTGGAAGTTTGTCGCGGCGAAATTCGTCCGTTTGTCCTTGATCCGCTGATCGGGATGCTGGAAATAGTCCCGAATCTGCGAGCCAAAGCCAATTTTCGGACGTTCGTTGTACTTCGCCGCCTGCTCGGCCTCGCGCTTTTCTTCTTCAATGCGTGCCAACCGTGCTCGCAACATCTTGAGCGCCATGGCGCGATTCTTATGTTGGCTGCGCTCGTTCTGACACTGCACGACGATGCCGGTCGGCAGGTGGGTCAAACGCACGGCGCTCGACGTCTTGTTGACGTGCTGGCCACCGGCGCCGCTGGCGCGGAAGACATCCTCGCGGATGTCATCGTCGCGGATCTCGATCTCGCCCGACTCCGCCACCTCGGGCGAAACGTCGACGGCCGAGAAGCTGGTCTGCCGCTTGCCTTCGGCGTTGAAGGGGCTGATCCGCACCAGCCGGTGCATGCCCGTCTCTCCCTTGAGATAGCCATAGGCCATGGGGCCACGAATCGCCAGGCTGGCGCTGTTGATGCCCGCCTCGTCGTTATCCTGACGATCGAGAATCTCGACGGTGTAGCCGGCGTCTTCCGCCCACTGGATGTACATTCGCAGCAGCATCTCGGCCCAGTCGTTGGCGTCGGTGCCACCGTCGCGGGCGTTGATCGTCATGATCGCGTTGTTGGCGTCGTGCGGACCGTTGAGCAACGACTTGAGCTCGAGATCGTCGACCTCGAGCTCGAGGCGATCCAATTCGCTGGCGAGCTCGCCAGCGGCCCCTTGATCTTCCTCGGCCATCTCGGCCAGCACCTGCAAATCCTCGGCGCTGCTCACGAGCTTGGCGAGCGGCTTGAGGATGGCGTTCACCGCCTTGAGCTGGCCGACGACCTCCTGGGCACGCTCGGGATTATCCCAAAACCCCGCCACCGTCATCTGCGCTTCGATCGTGGCCGCCGCGGATTGCTTGCCCGCGTAGTCAAAGAGAGTCTCGAAGCTGGAGGATCCGCTGCTGGATCGCTTCGGAACGATCGCTCAATTCCTTATCCATGTCGGGATACTCCATCGGTGGGCCCGAGACGTTCGCAGCGTGGCGAACCGGCCCAAAGACAAACAGGCGAAGGCAACACCACGACAGGGGCATCGCCGCGTTGAACTTTATAGTTAGCATCGGTCGCGCCACCCACGTAGCGTGGCCAACCCCGCGGATCAAAACAAACAATGCCCACACCGCGCAAAGCGAGCATGGGCATGGAATGCTTTTCGAAGGCGTGCGGCGGCTCAATCGGCCACGTACGGCAAGAGGGCCATGAAGCGTGCCCGCTTGATCGCCTTGGCGACCGCGTTCTGGCTCACGGCGGTGCAACCGCTCTTGCGGCGGCTCACCAAGCGGCCATGACGGCTGGTCAGCTTGCCCAGCAACTCGAGATCCTTGTAGTCCACGTACATCGGCCGGGGACGTACGCCATCGACAAAGACCGGGTCCTTCTTCTTGCTACGCGCCGCGTTGCGCGAACGCTTCTTGGCGACCGACTTGGTCGGTTTTCGGAATGCCATCAGTGTCCTTCCGCCGGCCGATCGTGCGATCGCACGGCAAGCAAATGGTCTCGAACTACTAGAACCCTCGCGACAAGTAGAGGGCCCCTCAGCATAGCAAATGGCGCCACGGGGGCCAAGCGCCCCGTGGCCAAATGGTCCGCTTCTCAGGCCAGTGCGTTTTCTCCGGGCCTTACCCCGCCGCGCAGCTAGAATTGAACTGGAAGCCCCGCCGGGCCGCGGTACCTTCGATCGCCTGAATTCTCGGGCAGGAGTGCCGCCACCTGCTTGCCAGGAGCCGTCGCCATGGACGCCATCTCGATCGCCGAACAGGCCCTCGTCGAACACCGCATCCTGCAACATGTGAAGGCGGCGCTCCGCCTGTGCCTCGATTGGCAGGCCAGCGAAGTCGGGCTGAACCGCAAGATCTCCAGCGTCCGCTTTACGGCCCAATCGCTCCAGCGGCATCTCGAGCGGATGATGGGGCTCGAGGAGGACGGGGGCTACATGGACGCCGTGCGCGAGCAAAAGCCCAACTGGACCACCAAGGTCGAAGGCCTGGCCGAGGATCATGCCCAAATTCGTCGCCGGTTGGCCGAGGTGATGCCGTCGCTCGAAGGAGAGGACGCCCACGATTCGGATCGTTTCACCGACGTCTGCGAACGCCTCGCCGTACTTCTCGCCCTGCTCGATGAGCACGACCAGAAAGAAATCGACCTGCTGATGGAGGTCTTTACCGAAGACCTCGGGGGCGAAGGCTGATCGCGGCGTGGAACTCTCGTGCGCCGAGAGAAATTGCACCGGTCATCTAGGGATCTTACCTGCCCGGTCCCTGGGCAAGGCCCGCTAAAAGGCGCAGCTCCGCGCCAAGTTTTTTTCGCGAAATTTGTTGTTTGTTCTTGGACGAAAAAGATCGGCTCGACTCGATCCGTGGTGGGCCGCCGAGCAGACTTCAGCTAGCACGACGCACCAGCATTGTTCACTTTCATTTACATGCACTTTGCACCTGTTCACGTTACTAATCAAAAAAAGCGGTTTTTTGCGGCCTTTTACCACGCGGGTGAATAATTGTCGGCAACTCCTAGGCTTGCGCCGAGTTGGGCACGCAATTACGTCTACATTTAGGGTGGACGAATCGGTACAGCGTTGCTATACCTGGGCAGTACCCGATAGGGCGGTTTGGAAGAGGCCTTCGACCGCCCCGCGGCACACGACTTGCAACGGAGTAGCAGTCTGTCGCTCACCGGTGTTCATTGAACGCCAACCCCGGAACAGATTCCCTCCGTGGCAGACGGACGGCCTACCTCACACGCTCAACAAGGCAGGGCTCACACCATGCGTACTAGCGCCCGTTTTCCGATCTTCGCAGCACTGCTGCTTCTCGCAGGAATCCTAGGGGTTTCCTCTGCTCAGGCCGCCGTCATCATCGACGATTTCGATGTCGTGACGGGCGTCTGGCCGGTCACCCGCACCACGGTCGGCAGCACGGTCAACAACGAACTCGGCATTCCCACGACGAACACCATCGGTGGCGTGCGTAATACCACAGTGACGGGGGACTCGTTCGCCGTCCCGGGTCTTGATACGGTCACAACGACTGTCGTTCCCACTCCGCCCAGCCTGCTCGACTATGCCTCGTCGGCCGGTGCCGATGGCAGCCTGAACCTGCTCTATAACGCTGGCGGCATCCCCGGCGGACTGAATGCCAACTTCAGCGCCGAAACCGGCATCACGATCGACTTCCTGCTCTTCGATCACGCCGGTGGCGTCGATTTGCCCGTCACCGTCACGCTCAGCGATGGCTCGAACGTCGCCTCGCTGACGCAGTTGCTCACGTCCCCCGGTGCTCAGTCGGTGTTCTTCGGCTTCCCGGGCTTTGCCGGCATCGGCGGCGTGGACATGTCGAGTATCGATTCGTTGAACTTCTTCTTCGATGCTCAGCTCGCGCACGACTTCCGCATCGACTTCATCGGCACGACCTCGGGCGTCCCCGAACCGGCGTCGTTCCTGGTGTGGGGCATGGCGGCCGTCGTCGGCCTGTTCGTCTCGCGCCGCTGCCGTAAGCCATCGGCTGTCTAAGACCGATGCAGCCGGCTTGGCTGGTTTCAAATCAATCAAGGCCACGGCGGTCCTTCCGCCGTGGCCTTGTTCGTTGAATCACCACGCTGTCTCACGCGGACAATGAGACGTGACACACGCCGCCTACGATACATGCTGGCGTTGCCCGTCAGAAAGCAATAACCGGTGAGAGCGGGCGTCCTCGCGCGCCGCTCATCCTCGTCTCTCGCAAGCTCAGTCCCGTTTCTTGCCCGGCAGGATGCCTTCGTACTTGGCGATGATGCCCAGCATTACCTCGTCCGCGCCGCCGCCGATCGAGATCAGTCGCGAGTCGCGGTAGTAGCGCGCCATGGGATACTCTTCCATGTAGCCCATGCCGCCGTGGAACTGCATGCAGGTATCGGCCGTTTCGCGGACCAGCCGCCCGGCCTTGAGCTTGGCCATCGAGGCCTCGCGGGTGAAATCTTCGCCCGCCATCAATTTGCGAACGCAATGGTGGCTCATCTGCCGCAGGTGCTCCACCTCGGTAATCAATTCCGACAATTTGAAGTGGATCCACTGGTTGTCGATCAGCGGGCGGCCAAAGGTTTGCCGCTCGCGGCAGTAGTCGATGGTCATGTGGATGATGCGCTCGGCTCCACGATACGCCATGATGGCGCTGACCAGGCGTTCCTTCTGGAATTGCAGCATCTGATAGATGAAGCCCATTCCCTCGTCGCCGATGCGATTGCTCTTCGGCACCCGGACGTTATCGAAGGCCAGTTCGGCCGTGTCGCTCGAGTGGTTGCCCATCTTTTCGAGCTTGCGGCTGACCACGAAGCCGGGCCGATTCGTCTCGACGATAATCAGCGACATGCCGCGATAACTGGTGCCCGGCTCGGTCCGCGCGAGCAGACAGACCCAGTCGGCCTGAGTGCCGTTGGTGATGTAGAGCTTGCTGCCGTTGATGACGTAGTCGTCGCCGTCCGATTCGGCCCGCGTCTTGATCGAGGCCACGTCCGAGCCGGATCCCGGCTCGGTGACGGCAATCGAGGTGACCATCTCACCCCGCAGCGCCGGCTCGAGAAACTTCTTCTTCAGCTCGTGCGAGCCGAAATCGTTGAGCGCCGGCGTCGACATGTCGCTCTGCACGGCAATCGCCATGGGAATGCCGCCGCAGTGGATGCCGGCCAACTCCTCGCAGAGCACGACGTTGTACCAGTAGTCGAGTCCCTGGCCGCCGTACTCCTCGGGAAAACTCACGCCGAGGAAGCCCAGGTCTCCCATCTTCTTGAAGACCTCGTGGGCCGGAAAGATCTCGGCCTTCTCCCACTGGTCGACGTGGGGATTGATCTCCTGGTCGATGAACTTCCGCAACGACTGGCGAAAGGCCTGATGTTCGGCGGTAAAGGGAGACGAAGAGGAAGGACCCGCCTGCTGAAGCATGAGAGTAATCCGTCGGCAAAAGAGAATCGTGTCGGGTTGAGCGCTCGATCGCGCCAGCCCACAAAGCACCTGCGCGACGGCTCATCATAACGCGGATTTGGTTCGCGGGCGAACGATTTCCGCGGCTCTAACCACGGTGAAACATGTCGCCGGGACCACTCCTGTCCAGCCGCCGAACGGCAGAGCAGGGAGGCATTTTGAGTGGACGCCAGCCCAACCCTCCTCGGCGTCCAACTCGTCCGATTACTTTTCGAGCGAGGAGAGATCGGCCGCCTCGTGCAGGCGCCGCATCTGGTCGTCCGAGAGGGCACGATCGAAGACCGCCAATCCGCCGAAGCGTCCCTGGGTCGCCTCGCGCGTCATGCTCCCCACGGCGTAGCGAGCCCCCACGATAAAGTCGGATCCACCCTGTGGTTTCGTCCGTGCGTGGCGCGCGGGATCGTACCGAAAGATGCCCCGGCCGTGGTAATAGGGATTCATGCCGCGGTCGCCTCCGTCGGGTCCTTCGTGCGTGAAGTAGCGATCCTCGCGCCGGTCGGCCCGGGCGTCGAGCGGCCGGACGTCGAGCTTGCCGTTGATGTAAGCGCGGATGTACTTCGAGTCGTACGTCATGCCGAGCGTACACCACTGGTCCGTCGGCACCTTCTCTCGAGTAGCGGCGTAGTCGGCGCACCAGGGGAAGGCGCTGCCATCGGCTCGCCGCGTGACGCCTCCCTCGCTCGAGATGTGCGGCGTAAGCTGTTCGCGACCACCATAGGTCGGCATGTTCATCAACATCGCGTATTGTCGCGTGCCGGTGTCGTCGTGAGCGCCTTCCCCCTCGCTCCACATGCCGGCGATGGTCCGACTCTGGCGCAGGTTCACGATGCGCACCACGGCAAACATGCTGACCTGCGCCCGAGGGCCCGAGATATTGAGCATTCCCGTCTCGGCGTAGGGAATGCGCAAATACTGCTTGCCGTTGAGCTCGGCCGCATAGCCGGAATAGGGCCCTCCGGCGACGCGAGCGATGGGCCCATGCACCTCTTCGAGCGGATGAGCCTGCGCCGTTCCCGTCGACAATCGCGGCTCTCCCGCCGGTTCGCCGAAGGTCCAGAACGCGACCAGCCCGGGCGTCTCCGCCACAGAGCGGATCGCCTCTTCCATAGCGCTACAACGCGAGACATTCGTCATCGGCGTCAAGAATACCAGCGCCGCCGCAAACGTACGTAACCAACGTCGAGAGGTCGTCACGCGGAACTCAACTGTTGGGCCAACGTATCGGTCATCGCCCGTTGGCGCGTTTCGACAAATGCCTGGGCACGAGCCGCTTTCTCCCGCGCCGCGGCCGGATCCTTGGCCAACGATAGAACCGTGGGCACGATACGCGCCACCTCGTCCGGCTGATCCATGTCGAACAGCCAGTCCCCCAGGCCGATGTCGCGCCACATGATGCCCTTGCTCGTCTGCTCGCTCCAGCGGCAGACGATCGCCGGCACGCCCCCCCCGATACACATGATCGGGCTGTGCATCTCGTGACCGAAGAGGCCTGCGCTCCGGAGGAAGGTGCTGCGGGCCTCGGCCGTCAGCCAATAGTCGGGGCGCCAGGCGACGCGCGCCTGCACGTCGGCCGGCAGACGATCGAGCAGCAGTTCCTTGCCGATCGACATTTGCGTCTGGTCTTCAGGGCAGAGCAACACCTTCATGTCGGTCTCGCGCACGACGGCCACGATCGCCTCGCGCAGTGGCGCGTGATCGCGCTCCTTGTATTCCTCGTTGTGCGCGTGCTTCACTTCGTCGAAGGAAGTCTTGCGGCTGGGAATCGTCCAGTACGGCGTATACCGCAGCCGGGGAATGCAGCAGAGAAACTTGCCCCGCTCCAACTCGTGCTGCCGCAGAAACTCGTCGGCGCGCCGATCGTCGCGGAGATCGGTCGCAAAGGCGCCATCCGGCCCGAACTCCATGACCGGCGACGTGCAGCCTTTTTCCTTGGCCAGTTCGAGCGATACCGAATCGCGGAAGTACACGAAGCGCGCCGCGCTCAGCACGTCGATCGTCTTGGCGATCGCCTCCGGAGCCAGCGGCTTCGTCGTGTAATTGCGTTCGGAAAACGTGATACCGAAGACGCCATACGGCTTGCCCGTCCCTTCCGACCAGCGCACCACGTCACGCTCGGCCACCAGAAACGGTCCCGAGCCGTGCAACAGCAAGTCGCACTCGTCGAAGGCGGCTTTCAGATCGTCGGCGCTGGCCACGATCTGCAAGCGCGGAAAACGTTCGAGCAGCAACTGGTCGACGCCGTTGTCCAGCTTGCTCGGCCAGAGACGCACCTCGGCCTCGGGCAGGTGCTTCTCGATAAGCGCGAGTACCCCCGGCGTATGCGCGATGTCGCCGATGTTGACCGTTTGCCACGACGAGCGCAGCAGGATGCGTGGCGTGCGCGCGTTGCGGGCCCAGGCGCGCGAGCTCAAGGCCGCCGCGCAGGCCGCTCCCAGAAACGTCCGCCGGGGAATCGCCCACCGCGCTCGTGTATTGCTCATGTGCCTGTTCTCAATCTCCAGCTTGCACCCAGGCCTCGTTGGCCGCCACGTGCTTCATGGTCTTGCCGGCATCCTTCCCGGCGAAATAGCTGTAGACGAAATGGATCATGCCGTCGGCTCCCTGAATGACCGCCGGATAGTGGTACGAGCCCGCCTCTTGCTGCTCGAGATGCCGCGTCCAACGCCACGTCTTTCCCTCGTCGTCCGAGATCGACACCGCCAAGCTCGAGCGCCCCTCGACCGTGTCGTTGTAGATCAGCAGCCAATGTCCGTTCGCCAGCCGCACGGCATCGAGCCCCGAGCCGGGATTCGGCAGGTCGATCGTCCCTACCGGCCCCCACGTGAGCCCTTCATCCGGCGACTCGCAGACGCGGATCTTATTGAGCGGGCCGTTTTCGCGCATGTAGGCCACCAGTGTGCCGTCGTGGCGCTGCAAGACCGCGGGCTGAATGTTGCCGAAGCCGGCCAACGGCTCGCTGGCATACCAGGTCTTTCCATGGTCGTCGCTGATCGCCATGAGCGACACCGAGTAGGTATCGGTGTACAGCGGCAGCAGAATCCGTCCGCTCGCCAGCTCGACCGGTTTGCAGCGCGGCTGCCAGCCCAGGCGGTGGGTGACCTTATCTTCCAGCGTCTTGCGCACGTGGTTGGCGAAGAGCGTTTCGTGCTCGCTCGGCTTTTCGCTCTCGGCCAGGCGCTCTTCGAGTCGCGCCAGCATCCGCTCCTTGAAATTCGGCGGGCTCAGAAAGACCGAGCTGCGCTCGTCCCACTTCGGCATGCCCGGCCCTTCGTAGTCGCTCGACAGCAGCACCTGCGTCAGGCACGTCTCCCAGGTGTTGGCGATCACCACCGGCCAGACGAGCCACAACCGCTTCTCGCGGTCGATCATCATGGCCGTATTGCAGTCGGGAAAGTTCGGCGTATCGACGAGCAACTCCGCCTCGCTCCAGGTGCTCTCTCCCTGCTTCAACCGCGAACCATACACCGCCACGTCGTCGGCCGAGCGCTCTCCCGAACCGCGATACCACGAAACCAACAAATCGCCGTTCGGATATTCCACGATGCCGGGCGCGTGGTTGTGCTTCGGATGGAGCGGAAAGATCATCTCGTCGCGGTAGATCGGCTCGTCCCCCTGCCCGGTGGCGCCAACGAATGAAATGAAGAACAAGAAGAACAAGCAGCGCGGACTTTGCATGGTAATTATCTGATCGAGTTGATGGTTTCGGTGAATGAACGTGCGAGCGAATCAGGGATGAGCCGTCGCCTGAGCTGCCCGCTCGATGCGGAGATCGGTCGCCGGCATCGTCAGAATAAAATCCTTGCCAAAGGCCATCGCCGGCGTCGCATACCCGCGCGGGCCTTCGCCGGCGAGCACCTTCTCCAACACCGTCACGGTGGTCAGCACGGTCAGCGGATAGCCCCCGAGCGTCTCGAGCGTCGCCTCGACGGCCTTGCCTTGGGCATCTTCCACGCGCCCCCAGAGGGACGAGCGACTGTTTTCCCGCGCGCGGTCCGACGGCCCCGGCACGCGCTTCTCGATGAAGCGCTTCAAGAAACGCTGCACGAGCCCGATCCCCAACAAGGGCATCAGCCAGCGCAGCCGGTGCATATGCTTCGGCTTGAACCCAGGATCGGACAGGTACACCTCGATGTTCGGAATGCCGGTCGAATAGTAGGCCGACGCGACATCCCCCCAGGGAATCGTCACGCCCGTCTGCGTGCCGGTGCGGAAGGGAATCTCGCGCGTCTTCCAGGCCGGCGGCACACGCTCGAGCTTGCCGTTAATGCGTGCCTTGCCTCCGTGGGGCAACCCTTCGACCATCGTCTTGGCCGTGCCGGGACTGAAGCCCCCTGTGCCAGTGAACGCGAGCTGCAGCAACGTGGCATTCGGCAATTCGGCCGCCAGCGTGGCGGCCAGGCAATCGCTCGGCACGACATCGAAGCCGACGGCGGGCATCAGGGCGATGCCGGCCGCGGCGGCGCGCTCGTGCAGTTCGTGCCCCGCTTCGATCACGTCGATCTCGCCGGTGATGTCGAGGTAATGGGTTTGCGAGGCGATGCAGGCGTCCATCATCGGGCGGGCCGTCGCGCTGAAGGGCCCCGCGCAGTGGGCCACCGCCGCCACATCGCCCAGCGCGCCGGCGATCTCCTCCGGCCGGTCGAGCGAAAAGACGCGGGTCGGGCAATCGAGTTCCTTCGCCAGCGCCGCGAACGACTCGAGGCTACGCCCGGCAAGAATCGGCCGCAGCCCGCGCCGCACCGCCTCGCGCGCAATCAACCGCCCCGTATATCCCGAGGCGCCGTAGATCATCGGTTGTGTTTTATTCACGGCAACGGTTCCAGCTTGTCGCTCTTCTGCTCGAACATCCAGGGGATCAGCCCCGTCGGGTCAGTATAGGCCGGCGTCCAACTGTCGTGCGCCACACCGGGGAACTCCGTGTATTTCGGATCTCCTCCCGCCGCGCGCAGCGCTTCGATCAACATCCGCGTTCTCGCGACCGGCACCACGGGGTCGGCATCGCCGTGGAAGGCCCACAGCGGCACACCGACCAGCTTCTCGGCCTGTTGCGTTCGCCCGCCGCCGCAGATCGGCGCTACGGCGGCAAAGCTCCGCGGATACTCGCCCGCGACGGCCCACGAGCCAAACCCTCCCATCGAGATGCCCGTCAGGTAAATGCGCTCCCGATCGATCGGCTCGTCGGCCAGCACCTGCTTGAACGCCGTCAAGGCCGCCTCGAGTTGAGTGCTCAGCGGGACGATCTCCCCCTTGGTGGAGAGAAATTGATTCGGGTTGATCCACCATCGATTCGTGCGACATTGCGGCGCGACGAGGAAGCAAGGATACTTCTCGCGATGCTCCTCGTCCGACATCCACTCAGGCAGATACGCCAATTGCTTGCGATTGTCGCTTCCCCGTTCTCCCGCCCCGTGGAGAAAGAGCACCACGGGATACTTTTTGCCCGGCTCGATCCGCTCGGGCTTCAGCACGCGATAGCGAAACACCTCGTCGGTATACTCGCCTCCGGTGAACTTGATCTCGCGCTCTTCGAACCGCGCAACGGCCTCCTCCGTGGGATCCGCCCCCACGACGAGCGCCAATAGACCCCAGGCCAGATAGTTCACCACCGTCGGACTCCTCGTGCGAGCATGTGACTGGATTCGTAATTGGTGGGCCGCTTTGCCTGCGGAATATTGTGTGCCACCGCGAGGCCTAGTGCCAGTGTCTGGATTTCCGGTAGCCGGCACTTGAACCGAGCTTGTTTTCCGGCGATGGTGGCCTTCGACCCGGCCGGCCTTCGCACATGGCACTTGAGGAACAAACGATGTACCAATTCTCGTGGCGTTATCGTTTCGCCCCGATCGTGTTTTCTTTGTTGTTCTCTGCCAGCGCCTGGGTCGTGGCCGATGAGCCTGCCGATCCCGCTACCGACGTGCGGACCCTGCTCGCGCGGCCGATCCTCGACGAGGATCAATCGCTGCGCGAGGTGCAGAGGTACTGCGAGCGGCGCATCGCCACCTTGCCGCCCCAGACCTCGTGGAGCAACTGGCAGCGCGAGGCTGAAACGCTGCGCGAGCGCGTGCTGGCCGAGATCGTCTTTCGAGGGGTCCCCGCCGACTGGCGCAGTCCCGCGCGCAAGATCGAATGGTTCGACACGATCGCCGGCGGCCCCGGCTACAAGATTCGCAAGCTGCGTTACGAGGCCTTGCCCGGCCTGTGGATTCCCGCCTTGCTCTACGAGCCGGAAAACCTGACGGGGCGCGTGCCGGTCGTGCTCAACGTGAACGGCCACGACAGCAAAGGCAAAGCCGCCCCCTATAAACAAATCCGCTGCATCAACCTGGCCCAGCGTGGCATGCTCGCGCTGAACGTCGAATGGCTGAACATGGGGCAGCTCCAGGGCGAGGGCTTCGTTCACTACCGCATGAATCAGCTCGACCTCTGCGGCGTGAGCGGACTTGCTCCCTTCTACCTCGCCATCGAACGCGCCCTCGATCTACTCCTCGATCATCCGCATGCCGACGTCGATCGCGTGGCGATGGCGGGCCTCTCGGGCGGCGGCTGGCAGACCATCCTCTTCAGCGCGCTCGATCGCCGCGTCACGCTCTCGAATCCAGTCGCCGGCTACTCGAGCTACAAGACACGCGTGCAGTTCTTTTCCGACCTGGGCGATTCGGAACAAACGCCCACCGATCTTGCTCAATTGGCCGATTACACCCATCTGACGGCCCTGCGTGCGCCGCGGCCGACGCTGCTCACCTTCAACGCGAAGGACGATTGCTGCTTTGCCTCGGGGCACGCGCTGCCGCCGCTGTTGGAATCGGCCAGCCCGATCTTCGAACGGGCGGGGGTCGGCTCGCGATTGCGCTCGCACGTGAACCATGTGCCCGGCACGCACAACTTCGAGCGCGAGAACCGTGAGGCCTTCTACCAGATGCTCGGCGATCATTTTTACGCGGGCGACCCTGCGTTCAACGCTGCGGAGATCGATTCCGAGAGCGAAGTAAAGTCCGCTGAAGAATTGGCCGTGTCCTTGCCCGAAGAGAATCTCGACTTCCACAAGCTGGCCAAGAACTTGATGGAAGGGATCGAGGATCCGTTCAGCGATGGTCCGGTGCAACCCAAGCTCACCCCGGCAACGCTCGCGCGCACGGCTCGTCTGAACGACTACATGCCCCAGGCTGAACTGGTCGGCGAGCAAACGCTGGGCACAACGCAGGCTCGGTTCTGGCGCATCGTGCTGGCCGAGGACTGGACCGTGCCGGTGGTCGAGCTCTCGCGCGGCGAGCCGAAGAGCACCGCGCTCGTCGCCGCCGACACAGGTCGCGCGGAAATGACCGACCAGATCCATCGTCTGCTCGACGACGACCAGCGTGTCCTGGCGGTCGACCCGTTTTATCTCGGCGAGTCGAAGATCGAAGACCGCGGTTTCCTCTTCGCGCTGCTCGTCTCGTCGGTCGGCTCGCGCCCCCTGGGCGTGCAGGCCGATCAGCTCCAGGCGGTCTCGCGCTGGGCGAGCCAGAAGTTTGGCGCGCCGGTCGAGCGTCTCATCACCGTCGGTCCGCGGATCGGTCTGAGCGCCGTCGTGGCCGTGGCCGCCGGCGACGAAAGCGAACGGCCGAAGCAACTCGAGCTCTCCACGGCGCTCGTCAGCCTGCGCGAAATCATCGACAACAACTGGTCGGTCGATAAATATCCTGAGCTCTTCTGCTTCGGCCTCTTCGCGCAAGGCGACATCCACGACTTCATCGAGCTGGCCAAGCCGTGCCAGGTAATCTATCGCAAGTCCACTTCGCCCACGGCGCTCGAGGCGGGTGACTGATGAGCCATCGACTCCGACCGATTGTGTTGCTTTTGATCGTCGTCGCCACCTGGACGCCACGGTTACGGGGTGAAGAACCTGCTGCGGTAGCGGCGACGATGCCGACAACACTCCGCGTGGCCGCCGTGCAGATGCGCTCTTCGCGCGACCTGGCAGCCAACCTGCGCGCGATCGATGGTTATCTCGCCCGCGCGGCCAAGGCGGGCGCCCGCGTCGCGGTCTTTCCCGAGTGCGCACTGACCGGCTACTTCGACGCCCAGACGATGCGGGCCTTTACTCCCGAACAACTCGCTGATGCCGAACGCCAGGTGGCCGAGTCCTGCCGCAGGCACGAGATCTACGCCATCATCGGTACGCCCTGGCGCGACGGCGATAAGCTCTACAACTCCGCCGTCGTCCTCGCTCCCACGGGTAAGGTGATCGAGCGCTACCACAAGCTGCAGCTTGCCGAGTCGTGGCCCACGGCGGGCGATCACCTCTCGGTCTTCAAGATCGACGGCATTCCAGCCTCGATCATCATCTGCCACGACGAGCGTTATCCCGAGCTCGTGCGTCTGCCGGTGCTGGCGGGCTCGCGCGTCGTGTTCTACCTGTCGCACGAATCAGGCTTGAAGCAGGAGTCGAAGCTCGCCCCGTATCGCGCGCAGATTCAGGCTCGCGCCGTCGAGAACACGGTCTACATCGTCCACGCCAACGCGCCGGCCAACGAGGACGCCACCGGCTCGCACGGGCAAAGCCGCCTCATCGCCCCGGATGGCAATCTGATCGGCGAGGCGAGCCTCTTCGGCGAAGACGTCCTCCTCGGCACGCTCGAACTCGAAAGAGCAACGGGCAAACAAGCGCGATTAAGCCTCGACCGCGGCACGCTCGCCGACTGGTGGCGCGCGGGAATCGAGCGCGTCCGCATCATCGAAGAGTAAGCAGATTACAAGTCGTCCACACCGGGTGGGGTAGCAGCGACGATGGTGCGGCGCGATCTGACACTGATAGGACAACAAGTCGCACCATCGTCGGTGTTGCGCAGCAACAAGAGGATCTGTGGACTTTGCTTTGGTGCCCATCGCCTCTTCGACGTGCAGGCCCTTCGAGCAGGCCCCGGCAAAAAACTTGCCCCCACCTTGTTGCTCGCCGAGAATGATGGCTCAACTCTGTTTGGCACCAACGAGCCGCGACGCGTAACTCGCCTGAGCCACGCGTCGCGAAAATGGGGTAAACGATGGCCACGTCCGACGATGCGATTCGTGCCTTGCGCGCGGCGGTGAGTGTTTCGCCCGATAATGTCCCGCTCCGGCAGCATCTTGCTGAAAGCTTGCTGGGCCTGGGGCGCGGCGATGAGGCCGAGGTCGAGTATCGCGCCGCGCTCGGAACCTCGCCGAACGATGCCGGGCTCAAGCTGGGGCTGGCCCGGGCATTCAATCAGCAAGGCAAGCACTCGCACGCGCTGGTCATCGTCGAAGACTTGCTGAAGCTGCCGCAGCCCCCCGCCGCGGCGCACCTGCTCTATGCCCGGTTCCTCTTGAGCGAAGGGGATGTTCAGCGCGCCGTGACGCACTACCGCCAGGCGCAACAGGTCGACCCGACCGCGCGTGATGAAGAGCTCGCCGCGCAGCTCGGCATCGATGCCCAGCCCGAGGATGAACTCGCCGACGGCCGCATTCGCCTGGGGCGCGACACCGACGCCGCGTCGTCGATCGAGCGGGTAGCCGAGCGTCCGCAGATCAATTTCAACGACGTCGGTGGCATGGAGCCCCTGAAGGAAGAGATCCGGCTGAAGATCATCTACCCGATCGAACATGCCGAGATGTTCCGCGCCTATGGCAAGCCCGTCGGCGGCGGCATCTTGATGTACGGACCGCCGGGCTGTGGAAAGACATACCTGGCCCGCGCGACGGCGGGAGAGATCAAGGCCGAATTTCTCGCCGTTGGTATCAACGACGTGCTCGAGATGTGGTTCGGCAATAGCGAACGCAACCTGCACGAGTTGTTCGAGCGCGCGCGTCGCCAGCAGCCCTGCGTCCTTTTCTTCGACGAGATCGACGCCCTGGGAGCCAGCCGCACCGATATGCGGCAAAGCGCGGGCCGGCAACTCATCAACCAGTTTCTCGCTGAGTTGGATGGCGTCGATTCGTCGAATGACGGCGTGTTGATTCTCGGCGCGACGAACGCCCCCTGGCACCTCGACAATGCCTTTCGCCGGCCGGGACGCTTCGACCGGATCGTCTTCGTGCCTCCTCCCGATGCCGCGGCGCGGGCCGGTATCTTGCGCGTGCTGTGCCGCGGCAAGCCGCTGGGCGATATCGACTACGATGCCGTCGCTCGCAAGACCGACGGTTTCTCGGGCGCCGATCTCAAGAACACGCTCGATCTGGCGATCGAAGAGATTCTGCACGCAGCCGTGCGCGGCGGCGCGCCGCGGCCACTCTCGACGAAAGACCTGCTCGCCGCCGCCAAACGGGTGCGCCCCAGCACGGCGGAGTGGTTCGCCACGGCGCGGAACTATGCCCTCTACTCGAACCAGGGAGGCATTTACGACGACATTCTCAAGTACCTGAAGTTATGAGCATCCATCGCGAACGAGCCACGCTGCTCTTGGGGCAGGACCGCTACGCTCTGGCGGAAGAACAGTTGCGGCTGGCGCTGGCCGAAACGCCCAGCGATGCCATTGCGCAGGCGCTACTGGCGCTGTGCGTCCTTAAGCGAGAGGACTACAAAGAGGCCACGCAGTTGGCGCGCACGGCCGTCCACCTGGGTCCGGATATCGCGTATACGCACTATATCCAGGCCCTCGTGCTCTACGAGCGCCGGCGCTACAAGGAGGCCCTGGCGCCCCTGGCCGAGGCGCAACGTCTCGATCCCACTGCGGCCGAGTTCCACGGTCTGCACGCCGCCATTGAATATCACCTCGACCGTTGGCAAGGGGCTCTCGAAGCAGCCGAGCGGGGGCTGGCCTGCGATCCCCACCACGAACAATGCGCGAGCCTGCGCTCGATGTCGCTCGTGCAGTTGGGCAAGTTCGATCAGGCGGCCGCCGCGACAGGAGCGGCCCTGCATCAATCGCCCGACAGCGCGATTACCCACGCCACGCGCGGCTGGACGCTGCTGACGCAAGGCTATCACAAAGAGGCGCTCGAGCACTTTCGCGAGGCGCTGCGCCTCGATCCGACGAGCGACTCCGCACGAGCAGGCATGGTGCATGCCATGAAGGCGCGCTACTGGCCCTATCGCCTGTTGCTCAATTACTACTATCACATGGGACGCATGACGAAGGCGCTACGCTGGGTCTTCGTGATCGGACTGGTCGTGGGCGTGCGCATCGTGCGCTCTGCCGCCGAATCGATTCCCGGCCTGGCGCCGCTGGGCGTTTTGCTCGGCGTCGCCTACGCGCTCGTCGTGTACTTCACCTGGACGGGAATTCCGTTGTCGAATGTTTTTCTACGGTTCAACCGCTACGGCCGCTACGCGCTTTCGCGCGATGAGACGGTCGCCTCGAACTGGGTGGCGGCCTTTCTCGTCGGCGCGGTCCTTTCCGGCCTCGCGGCGTTGGCGTGCTGGTCGATCGGGTTTCTGATCCTGACCGGCGTGTGCCTGGCCCTCGTGCTGGTGGTGTCGATGGTCTACCTGACGGCCACCGGCATCCGCCGCTGGCTGATGGGAAGCGTGGCGTTCGCCCTGGCGATCGTGGGCCTCGGCGCCGCGGCAGCGGAGCTGACGGCCGAATTCGCGGCGATCTCGCCCCAAGCGGCCGAAGGCTTCGAGAAGATCGCGATCGTGCTGGCAACCCTGGGGGGCTTCGGTGTGCTGGGCTTCACCTGGGTCGCCAACGTCAGTGCCTCGACGGAGGAGCGGCGCTAGGCGAGCCAGCGGGTGACTTATGACGGGCACATACCTCGAGCGCGCGCACATACTCATGTCTCGCCAGCGTTTTACGTTGGCGGAAGAGCAACTCGCGCTCGCGCTGGCAGATGTCCCAGACGATCCGCTGGCGCACGCACTGCTCGCGTTGTGCCTGACGAAGCGCGAAGCATTCGTCCAAGCGAACGAAATGGCAAAATCGGCGGTACAGTTGGCGCCCGACTTTCCTTACGCGCATTTTATGGTGTCGTTCGTACTCTGCGAGCAGGGAAGGTTTCAGGAGGCCATACCGTCTCTGCGCGAGGCCTTACGACTCGATCCCACGAACGCGATGAATTACGGCCTGGCTGCCATGATCGATATCAACCGCGGAAACTGGCAGGACGCATTGAACGCTGCTGAGCGAGGTTTGGAGTGCGATCCGCACAACAAAGAATGTGCAAACCTACGCGCTGCATGTCTGACACAACTTGGAGATGTCACTGGCGCGAGCGATGCGACACGTGAGACTCTCACTTACGCGCCAGACAGTTCGGTCGCGCACAGCGTACGCGGTTGGGCGCAGTTGCTCGAAGGACACGACGACGAAGCACTCGTCCATTTTCGCGAGGCTCTACGGCTCGATCCCATGAACGACAACGCTCGTCAAGGGATTGTAGAATCGCTCAAAGCCAAACACTGGCCCTACCGAGCATTGTTAATATTCCAACATCACGCAAGTCGTGCGAAGCCAAGTCGACGCGGCCTGATTGCGGCAGCTTTGCCTCTCTTGTTTGCCATCATTTGCTTGGTCGTGGTGGGCTTCACAGATTGGCAAGACTTTGGAGTGTACGCAGCCGTTGTGGCGGTGGTTGGTCTTTACCTTGCCTGGGCGGGCGAGCCCATTTCAAACTTGTTTCTTCGCTTTCATCCGGATGGCCGACTGGTCCTCTCGCCGGATGAATTCGCGATGTCAAATTGGGCGGCGTTCTTCCTCGGCGGCGCGCTGCTCTCGGCTATCTTCGGCATGCTCACCGGTTTAGCGTTGTGCGCGATGTCAATGCTTCTGTTTCTTATGCTCGTGATCAACGCAAAGGCTGTATATCGAATTCAGCCGAAGTCGCGCCGCGGTGACCTTGCCGTTGCGACGGCGTTGCTTTCCTTGTTCGCTGTCGCCAGCATCGTGGTCGAAGGCATCGCGCCAACCGTGGAAATGTCACCGCAAGAACGCAAGGACGTACAGGAGGCAAGTTTCAATCTGCTCAAGCTCAGTATGATGGGGCTGTTTTTCTTGGCAATTCTGGGGAGTAGTCCGCGTATCAAGCGGTAAATCTTCAT
>JAHBXR010000019.1 GCA_019636335.1 Pirellulales bacterium | reverse complement strand
AACGTTACAATTACTCGTAACAACTGTTACCGCGCCGAGCAGGCTTATGGGTTTGGACTTATTGGACATTCGCTTTCGCGTCGAGCGATCGTTCGGGATCAAGATCTCTGACGACGAGTTTCTTGGTATGGTGCGCGACAACGACATCACCGTCGGCGATCTTTATACGTTCATCTTGCAGAGGCTGAACTTCCGTGATGTTGGCCGTTTCGATCTTGCAATCAACCGCCGTCTCTGGACGGAGCTCCAGGAGGTGTTGTCGCTAGTGATCGGTGAGCCGTGCGGTAAGATCGAGCTTGGAAGTCGGCTCGATTCGTTGTTTCCTCGCGAGACCCGCCGGGCGCAATGGGATGACTTGCGCGAAGCATTACCTTATCACATCCGCGAACTGGAGTATCCGCGCGTCATCCCCGTCGTAGGTTTTCTACTAGCGGCGGGAGTAGTGGCCATCGAGCAGTTTCACCTCTGGCAGCTCCCCTGGTTCCGCTGGCTTTGGCCCCTCTTCGGCCTGTTCGGACTGTGGATGCTCGCCGAAGCCTATTTCAAAATCATGAACGTGTTTGCGCCGTTTCGCACCCGGTTTCCCGCGCGAGTGAAAACGGTCAAGGATCTTTGCCGTACGGTCCTGGCCAACAACTATGCAGAGATCTGCCGTGGCAGCGTGGTGCATCTCGATGACCGCTCCCTTGAGATATGGCAAACACTGGTGGAACAACTGTCGCATGCCGTGGGGGTCGAAACAGATCACGTCACGTTCCACAGTCGACTGATTCGCGACTTGGGGATGGAATAGTCCTTGTGTCCGCCTAGCCAAGGATGTTCGGACCGTGGCTCGATGCTCTGTTTGCGCGGCGACGTCGGTGGCGGGATCCTCCTAAATACGTGCTGATCGCTGCATTCCTGACGATTGCTCAGCACAATCGTCAGCACTTCCCCCACTAGCGACCTGGCAATTCTGCCCCCACCCCGGCGCACCCTACTCTTATGTAGAGGCGGCACATGGCGTGTCGTTCGCGGTGATTGGCAGGAACAAGATCGAAGGAGTATTTCATGCGTTTTGGTTGGCAAACGTTGCTTTGCACCGGACTGGTGATGCTGGTGGCTCTGTTCACGATCGAACGTCATCTGCCGGCTTGTACGCGAGCCCTTTACGTCTCGCCCGACCACGACTTCGTCCTCGTGGGGCGCAACATGGATTGGCCTGGCGATATGAAGACGAATCTGTGGATCGTCCCACGTGGTGGCGAGGGGCATGGGCTGGCCGCGCACAATCCGCTCGAGTGGCAGGTCAAGTACGGCAGTGTTGTCGCCACCGCGTATGATGTAATCTCGACCGACGGCATGAACGAGGCCGGCCTGGTCGCCGCCATGCAGTGGCTGCCCGAGACGAACTATGGCCAGCGCGACGAGTCGCGCCCCGGCTTGTGTGTCTCGATGTGGTTGCAGTTCTGTCTGGATAGTTTTGCGACGGTCGACGAAGTAGCCCGCTACTTCCAGGAGAGCCAGGTGCAGATCGTGCCGGCGATATGCCCCTACGACGTGATCGCTCCGCTCACGGTTCACCTGGGTTTGTCGGACAAGACGGGAGACAGCCTGGTGCTCGAGTACATCGACGGCCAGGTGCATCTCTACCGTGGAAAGGACGCCGCCATCATGACGAATTCGCCGACGCAGGATCGGCAACTCGCCTATCGCCGGCAGTTCAAGGGACTGGGGGGCGAACGCGACATGCTGGGGGACTGCGAGCCGGAAAACCGCTTCGTGCGTGCGTCGTACTTCATGGACGAGTTGCCCACGCCGCAGAACCAGACACAGGCCGTGGCCGAAGTACTGAGCGTGATGCGCGCCGTAGGGCAGCCTTACGGTCGCAAACAAGGGGGAGAACCCTTTGCCGCAGCCACCGTGTGGCGCACCGTAGCCGACCTCACCGATCAGAAGTATTACTTCGAATCGACCACGGCGCCGAACCTGATCTGGGTCGACTTGACGAAGATCGACTTCACGCGAGCGCAGCAACTGACACTGGTCGATCAGCCGGATCGGGTAGGGGACGTGACCAAGGATTTCAAGGCGCACGCCCTCTTCACGCCACTCGCCCCGAGCGAGGAGTCGCACTAAGCAGCGACGATCGAACGTATCACCTCGTATTGAGCACGGCCCCTGAGCAACCATCGCTCAGGGGCCGTTTTTTTGTGGGAAAGTTCGGGTGCGAGACCGCAGGCACGCCTGGCGCCAAGTGCCGTGGGTGTCGTATCTTGCGCGGCGGCGACCCACGTGTCCATTTTCTTGTCGATCGGTCGCAGTACCGTTCGACTAGCTGGTAGAAACGCAGCGATGGCTCGCACGCGGGCCATGTGCTGCGCGAGCATCGATCACCCCGTCGTCATCGAGGAGCATCATCATGCAGATGACCAGCAAAATCGCGCCTTGCTTGTGGTTCGACAACCAGGCGGTCGAGGCGGCCCAACTTTACACGTCGATCTTTCCCCAGTCGCGCATCGTGCGCACCAGCTACTACACCGAGGCCGGCAACGAAATTCACGGACGTCCAGCCGGCAGTGTCATGACGGTCGATTTCGAGCTGGCCGGCCAGTCCTTCACGGCGCTCAACGGTGGACCGCTGTTCCAGTTCAACGAAGCCATCTCGTTCCAGGTGTTCTGCGACGATCAGGCCGAAATCGACTACTACTGGGAGAAGCTCACCGAGGGGGGCGAGGAAGTACAGTGTGGCTGGCTCAAAGACCGGTTTGGCGTGTCGTGGCAGATCACGCCCGCGGCCATGCAGGATCTTTTCAGCGGCGCCGATCCCGACCGGGCGAGCCGCGCCATGCTGGCGATGCTGCCCATGAAAAAGCTCGACATCGCGGCGCTCGAACGGGCCGTAAACGGCGGCTAAGCGTCGACACGGGGCGTGGGGTGGACTACGCCGCCTGGCCGGGGAGCTGACCGCCGCCGGGGAGCTTTTTGTTCTTGAGCTGGTAGACGTAGGCCAGCACCTCGGCCACGGCCGCGTAGAGCTGCTGCGGAATGGGCCGATTGATATCCACCTCTTTGTAGAGCGCCTGGGCGAGTGGCTTCTTCTCGACGATGGGAATGCCATTCTCCAGGGCCAGCTTTCTGATGCGCGCGGCAACGTGCCCTGCCCCCTTGGCGACGACGACTGGCGCGGCCATTGTCTCGGGCTCGTATTGGATGGCGATGGCGAGTTCGGTGGGGTTGGTAATCACCACGTCGGCCTTCGGCACCGCCTTGCTGAGGCGGTTCAGCACCATTTGACGCTGCACGGCGCGGCGTCGGGCAATCACTTGGGGATCGCCCATCAGGTTCTTCATTTCCTCGCGCATCTCCTGGGTGGTCATCTTCAGGTCCTGCTCCTGTTTCCACCATTGGTAGAAATAATCGAGCAGTGCCAGGATCAAGAGCGCGGCGCCGATCTTGAGCGACGTCCACAGACAGATCTCGGCCGTGTAGAGGGCGACCTGCGGTACACTCAAGCCCACCATGGCCAGGATCGTGTCGCGCTCGGCATAGAGCGCGTAAAAGGCCACCGAGGCGATGACCGTCATCTTGAAGAGCCCCATCACGAGGCGCACCAGCCCGGCCATCGAAAAGATGCGTTGGAATCCTTTCAGTGGATCGAGCCGATCGAGTTTCGGTGCCAGTTGCCCGGGCAGCCATAGCAGGCCGACCTGAAAGACGTTGACCGCGATGCCGGCGACCAGGATCACCCCGAGCAAGGGCAGTAGATAGATCGCCAGCCCCCACATGGTGCCGCCAAAGCGATTGACGGCAAAGGAGACGTCGGCCCGCATCCAGGGCTGTCCGCCGAGATGCTCGCGGAAGTACGCGGCAAGGTAATCGGACAGCGATGCGCCGAGATAGAGCATGCCGGCGACTCCCACGACCAACAGGGCCGCGCTGCCGAGATCCTGGCTGCGCGCGACCTGCCCTTCCTCGCGCGCCTGCTGGCGGCGATGGGCTGTTGGATCGTGTGTTTTATCGCCCGAATCTTCGGCCATGGGTGATCACGAGGAATTTTGCATCGCCGCGAGGTTTTCGTGGACGCCGAGGGCCTCGAACAACTGGGCCATCATCGGCTCGAGCTGTCCCTGAAAGGCCCAGACGATCGCTCCCAGCGCCACGGCCAGGGCCCCGAGACTGACGAGCGAATTCACGCCGAAGCCGAGCACGAGAATGTTCAACTGCGGCAGGGTACGCCCGACCAGTGCCAGCACGAGCGTCGCGAGCAGCAGCGCGGTCATGACGGGAGCCGCCGCCCGGGCCGACAGCTCGAAGCTTTCGCCGACGAGCGTCGAGAGCGTGTGCGCCAACCCCGAGGGAACGCCGGCACCAGGCGGAAGTGCCGAGAAGGAATCCATCAGGGCGGCCATCACCAGGCGATGACCACCAATCGCCACGAAGACCGCCAGCGTCACCAGGTTCAGCAAATTGGAGAACAGCGGCGCCGACTCACCCGAGTCGGGATTCAACAGCTCCGAGGCCTGCAACCCGCTGACCTGACTGATCAGCTTGCCGGCGATATCGACGCCGCTGAACAAGATGACCACTCCGGATCCCAGGGCGAGACCGATCAGGAACTCGCCCGTGAGCATGATGGTCAGGTCGGGCAGGGCCTGGGGGAGCATGGGCAGGTTGCCGAACTGGGGGGGCGCCACGAGGAACGCCAGGGCCGCCGCCAACAGGGCGCGAACCTGCAGGGGGACATTTGTCGAGCCGAAGATCGGCGCGATGACGATCAACCCGAGCAGACGGGTAAGCACCAGCGAAAACACGACGATCTGCTCAATGCCGGTTTCGTAAAGCCACGACACCATCGTACGGCTCGTCGGTAATTGAAGTGGGTCGGGCGGCGGCGATCCGGTGCGGACTACAGGCGATCGGGAATGTGCTCGATGAGATGTCGCGTGTACTCGAGCATCTTGGTCAACAGCCAGGGGGCGGTAAACGCCAGGGCGATGATCATCGCCACCAGCTTGGGAATGAACGCGACGGCCTGTTCCTGGATCTGCGTCAACGCCTGCAGCAAGCCGATCACGAGCCCGACGAGCATGCCGGCAATCAGCACCGGCGAGCTGATGAGCAGCATGATCATGATCGCTTCGCGGCCCAGGTCGATGGCGTTCTGTGCTTGCATGGTGCGGCTCGGCTTCCTGGATTGATCCACAGATGGACGCAGATTCACGCAGAGGGCCCCATTCGACGGCGGCACGGCCCCGTCACGTGTAGGGTGCGAAACTTTCGAGCAACATGCCGACCACAAGCTGCCAGCCGTCGACCAGCACGAAGAGCAGCAATTTGAACGGCAGCGAGATCAACACCGGGGGGAGCATGAGCATGCCCATCGAGATCGTCACCGTGGCGATGACCATGTCGAGGATCACGAATGGCAGGTAGATCTGAAAACCGATCAGAAAGGCCGTCTTCAACTCGCTGAGCATGAACGCCGGCAGCAGGGCCGCCAGCGGCACGTCGTCGTAGGTCGCGGGGGTCGGCTCGTTCGGCAGGTAGTTCATAAAGAGCCAGACGTCGTCGCTGTTGCCCGTGCGCTCGATCTGCATGGCCATGAAACGGCGCAACGGCTGCGTGCCGCTGGTCCAGGCCTGCTCGAGCGTCATTTGTCGTTCGGTGTAGGGAACGACGGCACCGTCGTAAACTTCTTTCCACACCGGCAGCATGACGACGAGAGTCATGAACAAGGAGAGCACGGTGATCACCTGCGCCGGCGGAAGCTGCTGCGTACCGATCGCCTGGCGCAAGAGCCCCAGCACGACGATGATCCGCACGAAGCTGGTCGTCATGACGAGAATCGACGGCGCCAGGCTGAGGATCGTCAACAGCAGCATGATCTGCAGGGTCGAGCTCAGCCGCTCGGGCTTCGTCCACTCCTGCGGACCGCCGGCCAACGGGCCGGGAAGATCGACGTGTGCCGAGGTATTCGGCGCGTTTTGTGCGGGACCAGCCGCGCCGGGAGAAGTCGCATCACTACCCAAGAGAGGGAGCAGCGACGCGGCAGGGGATGGCAAGGAGTCGCTCGTGATTTCCTGAGCGCCCGCGCTGGCCATCGACAGTGACAAGGTGGCCGCCACGGCCAGCATCGAGCCGATCTGGCGGAAGGACTTGCACAGCGTTCGGGTGGCCTGGTCAGGCATGGGCGCCTCCCTGGCCACGCGTGGCACGTGTCGCTCGTCGGCCAGTTCCATTGTGGTCGTCTGCGAAATCATCGCGATCTCCGTAGCGTCCCAAATCGTCGAGCACGCTTTGAAAAGCGGCAGTCGAGCTGTTGGGTTTGCGCTGCTGGCAGATGCCGACCAGGCGATCGACTTCGAGCGGATCGGTGATCTCGGTCAGCGTCTCGGCCCCGTGCTGCGTGACGTTTACCAGCAAGAGCTTGTTGCCGATGCGCAGGAGGTGCATCTGCTGACGGCCGGGCAGGGGAGCGCGGCCCAACATCTCGAGCGCGTCGCGCGGCAGGAGACTGGCGCCGCTCGGAGCACCGCGGCGCAAGAACCAGGTAGCCAGCAGGAACAATCCCAGGACGATGGCGAGACTGCCTCCCACGGTGACCAGGGTCGACGAGTCGGTCGTCCGGAGTGGCGTCGCCGCGTCCTGCTCGCCACGGGGGACCAGCCGGGGCAGCGCCGGGGGAGACAGGGGAGCCACGGCGCTGGCCGGTTGGACGTCCGAGTCGTCGACGGTCGAACGAGCGAGCGAATCTTCCTGCTGCGGCAAATATTGAGGGGGCGCGACAGCAGTTGGCGGCATCGCGGCCGGCCTTTCCAATTGGAAAGGATCGTCGACCGTAGCGTCGGGCGCCGCAATCTGTGCCACGCCGTTGGCGACTTGCGCAGCGCAGGGGTCCGCCAGCGCGCCAAGCAGCGCGAGCATTGTCGTCAGACGCGTGATGTGTTCCGAGCGACGCATCCTTGCTCGCTGTCTGGCGCTTCCTGCGCCAACGAAGATCTTGTCGAAGTAAACGTGGCGAACGGAATCAGGCCGTCTTCTTCGAATCGCTCGCGATCAGTTCCGCGACGCGGACGCAGAAATTGTCGTTCAACACCAGGACTTCACCGCGTGCCAGTAGTCGTCCGTTGACGTAGACGTCGACGGGATCGCCCGCCAGCTTGTCGAGTGTTACGACCGAGCCCTTGTGCAGGCGCAACACGTCTTCGAGGTGCATCTGCGTGCGTCCCAACTCGATCTTGATGTTCAGCTCGACATCGCGAATCAAATCGATCGTGGCGAGTTCGCTCGAGGCGGGCGCCCCGGCGAAATCCTCGAGCCGAAACGGCGCCAGATTCGCCGTCGGATCGATGGGCGTGGGGGCATTGATCGATTGCAGGGCGGCTTCGGCCTCGTTGAGCAGGAGCTCGACGTCGCGTGGGGCAACGGAATCACCCGAGTGATCGAACCCGCGTGTCGTGTGGCGGCTGGCTTGTTCGATGAGCGACTCGATTTCGTCGGCCGACGGCGCACTGGCGGCAGGCTCGGCGCCGCCCCCTTCGCGCGTGCGAGCGGCTTCGAGAAGTTTCTCGATTTCGTCCTGGGGGACGTTCTGTGACGCATCGGCCATGGAATCCATTCCTCGGCGTTACCGCGAGCTCAGTCCGCGCGCTGGCTCGACCGTCGGAGACGTATCAGCAGGGCTGTCGGAACGAACCAACGCTACTGTTCGATGAACGAGAAGTCGCTGAACACGACCGCTTGGAGAAGTGGCTTGCCAAGCAGGCGGTTAGTTGTCGCCAAAAACTTGCGTTTAATCAATCCCAACCCGGGATCGGTAAGCTCGGCAAGCTCGGCACTTCGGATGGTGGTGAGCACTTCATCGCGGAATCGCTTCTCGTTGGCATCGAAGAGGGCCGTGAATTCCGCTTCATCTGCGTGCTTGACAGCACCGTAGAGGTGAAAGTCGATCACGAGGGTGGAATTGGTCGTGCTGGGATGGAAGGCCATCACACTGAAGCGTCCCAGCTCGACCTCGACGTATTCGCCGACGACCGGCCCTTGGCTCGTGCCATGTCCGCCACCGTGACCGCTACTGTGTCCGCCGCCGTGCCCCCCGCCATGGCCGCTCCCGTGGCCGCCACCGTGATCGTCGTCGTGCGAAGCCCCGTGAGCATCATGGGCCGGAGCTGCCGGCTCTGGAGACGCCGGGGGTTCGAAATCGGACGCCGCGGCAGCCACTGCGGCCGACTCGGCCGACGAGGGCAGGAAGAGATAGGCGGCCAGGCATTCGATCATCACGATGACGCCGATGATCAAGGGAATGCGCAGTTTTGCTAGCAGCCCGCGCACCCCACCAGGGCTGGCAGATGCCTCTTCACCTTCGACCGGGTTCATCTCACGAGCGTGATCGGACATCGTTGTTCCACGAGGCTAGGGGACGCAATTCGGGAAAGGCAGTGCTGTCAGCTAGCGGCTGAAACGATTGCCTTGCGGCGCGTCCTGCGCCTGGGTGGTTTCGACGATCTCGTCCGTGAACTCGTCCAGCAAGAATACATCGACACGGTCGTGTGGCGGCGGCGCGGTCGACTCCGCCGCGGCGTTGCTCGCCTGGTTCGCCACGGCGATGCCCAGGCGGATGCGGCGACTCTTGATACCCATCTCGATTAGGCGATCTGCCACTTGCCGTGCTCGTTGGTAGGCCAGTTCCCAAGGGTCGCGGAACGCGACATCGTCGGGCAGCGTCGCGAAGCTCGTATAGCCACGCACTTCGATCTTCTGCGGCTTGCCCTCGACGACGTTGACGATACGCCGCAGGCTCGTTTCTCCGGCAGATGCCAGCCGCGTCTCGGCAGGCTCGAACCAGAGGGTACCCCCCGTGCGGAACGGTCCGCCTGTCGACGGAGATGTCGCGTCGCCGGCCCCCTCCGACACCGGACGGATGGCGGGCGCACTATTCATCGTGTGTTGACGTCGGGCGCGAGCGGCATCGGGGGGCGCTTGCTTCCGCTCTTCGCGCGGGGCGACCGGCGCCGTGGCGCGAGTCTCGCCGAATTGATGACGCAACGAGTTGAGCATGGCCTGGTACTGGTCGTTTCGCTTTTCTTGCTTCAGCTCGTTCAACGAGACCAACAGAATGAAGAACGTCAGCAAGAGCGACATCATGTCGGCAAACGTGACGAGCCACTCGGTCGGTGGGGCGGTGTTCTCTTCGGCCGCGGCCATGCGTCACGCTGCCTCTCGTGAGGCGTCGGCACGCAAGCGCCGCGGCAGATAGGTTTTGAGCCTCTGCTCGATGACGCGCGGGTTGTCTCCCGACTGAATGCCCTGGATGCCGCGAAGAATGATCTCGCGGGCGTGCAATTCCTGTCGGCTAAGTAAAGCTAGCTTCTCGGAAATGGGCAGGAAGACGACATAAGCAAGCACCGCCCCGTAAAGCGTTGTAAGCAGCGCAACCGCCATACCCGGACCAATCGACGACGGATCGTCCATGTTGCCCAGCATGAGGACGAGCCCCAGCAGGGTTCCGATCATGCCGAAAGCCGGGGCAAAGCGTCCCATTTGCTCGAACATGGCCTTCGCCTCGCGGTGCCGCTGGGCCACGGCCTCCATCTCCGTGCGGAGGATCTCCTCGAGCGTCTCGGGAGGCGTGCCATCGACGGCCAACTGGATGCCCAGAACTAAAAACGGATCGTCGAGCTCGACGAGCTTGTGTTCGAGCGAAAGGAGTCCGTCGCGGCGGGCCGTCTCCGACAACCGCACGAGGCGCGCCACCAGCGCCGGCACGTCGGCCGGCCGGCTGCGAAACACCTTGCGCAGCACCGCCGGCAACTGGAGAAACCGCTTCAGCGGAAAGCAGATCAAGGTCGCGGCGCAAACGCCCCCCAGCACGACCATGATCGAAGGATAGTCGATGAAGGCCTCGAACGACGCCCCCGGCGAGACAAGGACGGCGCCAGCCATCATGGCCAAGGCCACCACCAGCCCTAAGATCGTGGCAAAGTCCATCTAGGCACATACCTCTGGGTTGGGCGTGTGCGTCATGGGAGGCAAGGCGGGCAACAGGTGCTTCGAACGCTGATACTCGACCGCCCGTCGTACGACCTCGTCCATCGTTTCGCGCACGACCAGACGTTCGCCACCGACGAGGGTGACGAACGTATCTGGTCGCGATTCGATATAGCGAATCAGCTCGGCATTGAGCACGAAGGGTTCTCCGCCGAGGCGTGTCAATCGGATCATCGAGCGCCTTCCCTGGCGATGACCGCGTTCCACGCGGCGCGCCGATTAACGTCGCAGATTCAATAGTTCCTCGAGCAACTGCTGGGCCGACGTGATCACGCGGGCATTGCCGCGATACTGCGTCGACGCCAGGATCAAGTCGATCAGGTTCGAGCCGATGTCGGTGTTCGACAGCTCGACGGCACCGGCGATCAGGTTGCCGATGCCCTGCTCTCCCGGATTCGACACGATCGGCAAGCCCGAGTTGATACCGACCGAGTAGTTGTTCGAGCCGCGCTGTTCGAGACCACCGGGGTTCGCAAAGCGTGCCAGACGAATCTGTCCCAGATCGCGTTCGGTGCCGTTGTCGAAAATGCCGCGGATCTTGCCGTCTTCACCGATGATGTAGTTGGTGAGCTTACCGGGGGGAAAGCCGTCTTGGCGTGTCGCCGCCAGCGTGCTGGTGGGGGATGCCAGGCCCGAGATCTGCGTGAAGTCGAGATGGAACTCCAGGGGCGAACTCGACGGCACGTCCTCGCGGCTGATCGAGACGGTGTTGTTCGTGGCCGAAGTGAAGTTGCCTTCACCGTCGAAGCGGATCAGCCCCGTGCCCACCGACACGTTGACATTCTTGCTCCCGGAGGGATCGTTGTCGGGCGAATCGGCGAACCAACGGTAGACCGTTTCGCTGCTGCTCGTGCTTTCGAGCACCGCCGTGATGCGGACACGCAATGGAATGCCGAGCGTATCGAACACGACGAAGTCGGCCACCGCACTTTGCCCGACGGCTTGCTGTTCGACGCCGAACGGCAGCACGACCTGTCGCGTGCCCGTGGCCGTGGTGAACGAGAAGCTCGACAGACCGATCTCGATGGCGTTGTCGGCGCCGTTATTGCCCACGAAGCGGATCTGGCCCCCCGGCTCAGTGAGGGTCTTGATGGTCACCGAGCCGCCGGGCTGATCTCCCGAGAGCAGGTCGCCAGGAATCGGATTGGCTGGATCGGGTCCCGGCGCCGATTGGATGCCGAGCGACTCTTCGATGAACTGAATCAGCGCGTCGACGTCGGTGTTGGCGTCGATCACCAGACGTTTCGGATCGTCGACCGGCGGGACGGCACGCCCCCCCTTCTCGCCCGAGAAGTTCAAGGTGCCCACTTCGAACATACTGGTGTAATTTCCATTGCTATCGCGAGAGAGCACATTGACGAGCTTCGTGCTACCGGTGATGCGCGGTCCATCGAAATCGAGCGTTGGATTGCCGACGATGTCGGAGTCGGCAAAGCCATCGGTAAATTCAAGGCCCGGCGTGCTGGCGCTGTTGATCTCGGCGATGCGGTAGTAGGTCGAATCTTGTCCCTCGGTGTTGCGATAGATGCGCATGCCCGTCCACTCCGAAGAGGTGGCGGTGGGCAGATCCGTCAGGCGCAGGCGACCATCGACGACGGAAATGGGCCCCATGAGCTGCGACGGACGGCTTTCGCGGCTGCCATTGAAGAACGTGACGTAATAGCCGTACGTGGCCGTGTTGACGTTCTCATTGAGAACGGTCTGCGAGGTGAGGGCCGCGTCGGACATGGTGTCGCTGAACGTGGTCACGCCGTTGGCGACCTCGCCCACCAGGTAGTAGGGATCGGTAGCCGCCGCGCCTTCTTCCTGGCGATAGATGCGTTTGACCGCATAAGGAGGCGTGGAGCCGCTCGTCGGCAGGTTCGAAAGATCGAGCTGCGTTTCGCCCGGATCGACGGTGGCCGTGAACGAGAGAGATGGCACGCCCTCGGAAGGCGTAAGCGAACTGACGGCTCCTTCGGCGTAGACGACCTTGTAGCGGTAGGTGCCCGCGGTCATCGACCCGCCCGTGGTACTGTTGCTTGCCACGCCACTCACGACGGGAGCGACCGGCGCGGCGCCGGCGGCTGCCGTGCCCAACACGGGGCGTTCGAAAACGCCGTCGCCCAGAATACCCGAGGAGATGATCGAGGCAGTGTCCGCCACATGGCCGGTCGGCGTGAGCGTGCCCTGCAAGGTCACGGTCTCGGTGGGCTTTGCCACGGCGGCCGAACCGAGGGGAATCTCGAGGGGCGTGAGCACAGTGGGCTGGATCTCGAAATCCTTGTTCACCCCGTAACCGAGCACGCGGTCACCGTTCAACGTGACCAGTTGGTTCGCGGAGTTGATGTCGAAATTGCCGTTGCGCGTGTAGAGCTGCTCGCCCAGGGTGGATTGAATAATGAAAAAACCATCACCCTGGATGGCCAGATCCGAAGGGCTCGTGCTGATCTCGATCGTGCCTTGCTTGAAGTCGGTCGTGATCGCCGCGACCTGCGTGCCAAGACCGATCTGACGCGGATTGCGACCACCCGAGTTCTGTGTCGGGGCCGAGCCCAAGCTGAGCGTCTGCAGAAACTGCGTGGCAAAGAGCGCCTCGGACGCCTTGAAACCGATCGTGCTCGAGTTGGCCACGTTGTTGCCGACGACATCGATCGTCGTTTCCGCGGCGCTGAGGCCCGTGATGGCCGTGCTGAAAACTGAGGACAAACCCATGTGAAACTCCCCCTCTTCCGATGACTTGTCGTGTGGTTGTGTGCTCGTGGCCCGGCTACTCGCCGGGCGTGGACTCAACGGATCGTGCGGGATAGAAACTGCGGCGGTTTAAGCCTCTGGCTGGATGGATCGAATATTGGTCAGTGGGATTCTCTCGCTGCCGATGTGGAGCATCGGCTTGCTGTTTTCGATGGTCACGCTCTCGACGCGGCCGGCAATCTCCTTGCCCGATTCGGCCAGACCAGTGATCTCGCGATTGATCATGGTGCTGGCACTGACGAGCGTTTGCCCCAGCAAGACCGATTCGAGCGTCTGCCGCATCTGATCGGTGGCCTGAATCTCGCGCATCTGGCTGATCTGCTGCAGGATCTGCGCGTTATCCATCGGATTGAGCGGATCCTGATTCTGCAGCTCGGTGATCATGACCTTGAGAAACTGGTCAAGATTCAGGTTGTTCAGCGTATCGTGCTTGTTCGTCGTTTGATTCGACGAACCGGCGCCACCGACGGGGCTCGTAGCCATGACGAATCCTTTTTGTAATTCCGTGTGCTTGGACTCTGTGGTGGTTCTGCGAGATGCCGGTCTCAGATCACGATGTTCACGTGGCCATCCTGGATGACCGCAGTGCTGACGGGGGCCCGTTCGCTCGCCCCCTGCGTTTCAGCGGACACGGCCTGGTGTCCTCGACGTTCGTCTCGCGCGTGTTCTCGTTCGGGGTTGCCCGTGTGCTGCGGCGTCTGATCGAGCGATTGCCGCATCAGATCGACGTCGAAACGTTCGAGCTTGATATTCTGCTCGGCCAGACGATCGCGGAGCGCTGGCAGGTTGTCGAGCAGGACCTCACGCGCGGCAGCCGTCTCTGCCTCGACGTGTGCGGTAACCGTCCCTTGCCGCACGACGATCTCCATGCGCAGACTCCCCAACTCCGGCGGAGTGAGTCGCAGACGCATCTGACCGCCATCGGCCGACGTGGCCGAAGTTTGAATGGCCTTCGCAACTCGGTGTACCAACCGCAGACGCTCGACATCGGTCAGAAGCTGCGATCGCGGAGCAGCGTCCGCTTCGCGGGAAGGACCGGCGTGCGGGCGCCCGGTACGCTCGACGGTGGCATCGCGTGCGGCTTCGGCCTCGTGCCGCGACTTGGCCGGCGAGGCGTGCTGCTCGGGAGAATCCTGGGGAGCACCTTCGTGGTTCGCCTCGATGGCCGGGACGCGATCTTGATCGCTGACGCCCTTGGCGACGGTCGTACCTTGCCCGGTCGAATTCTCGGTTTCTATCGGCACTGCCGCGCTCGCGGCGCCCATCGGATCGGTGGTAACGTCGGTCTTGTTCTTTCCGACGGACTCGGCCGAACGGTCGGCCGTCGGTTCACGCCGCCTGGCACCTGTGGCCGGCTTGCTCGACTCGGTATCGAGAGGCGACCTGGTCGGCTCGTCCTCGCTGGTCGCCGACTCGTCCTGCACGTCCGCACCCGATCGGCTGACGTTGCGAGCATGCATGTTCCGCGAGATTTGCACTTGTGCTTGCTCGCCATCGGTCGGCTCGGCATGGCGGGAAGACTCTGCTTCCACCACCTTACTGGTCCGCGAGGATGTCTCTTCGGCCGTGTCCTCGGCGCCGACCGCAACTTCGTCGATCGGTGCCGTCACGGCTGGCTCAGCTTCCGAGGCCGAAATTGCTTTTGGTGATGACTTCGCCTCGTCGGTTGCACCGATCTTTTGTACTTTCTCGGCCAGCGATTTGCGTGTCGACTTGCCGCTGACTTCGGCGTGCAGGTCTAGCGTCTCGCTGGCCTGCTCCGCGCCGCGTTGCAGTTGGTCCTCTGACTGAGATTCTTCCGTCGGCGCGGTCGCCGACTTGATGCATGTATCGAGATTGGCCAGTGCCGCCGCGATCGCATCGTGCTGCTCGTCTGCATCTCCGTCATCGTGTTCGTTCGTGGAATCGACCTTCTCGGGCAAGGTGGCGGGCGAATCCTTATCTCGCGGCGAACTGTCCGTGGCGGCGCCTTCGCCGTTTGCCGTCGTAGAGTTTCCTTGCGCGACGTTGGACGGCTTGTTTTCAGCCGAGTTCTCGGTGGCCGTCGGCTGCGCCCCGTTCGTCTTATAGGGCTGGGGATCGCTGCTCGTCTCGGTCGGCTTGGGGCGGCGGTCGGCGGGGCTGACAGGCTGGGTCGAGACCGGCGACGAGGGCTGCGGCTTCTCCGGCGCGGTAGGGGCTACCGGCAAGGGGTCGGGCAGGCGACGCGCCTGGGCCAGGTGCTGATCGAACATACCTGTCCCCAGCGGCGCGCCCGTGCTACGCGACGTGGCAGGCGCCGTACTGAGCGGGGCAAAGATTCCGTCGAAAGCGAACTGCGGCATGGCTTATGGCGCCTCCTGCGCCGATCGTGCGGACTGATTCCGTGTTTCATCCACCAGGCTGGCCAGTGGTTCGCCCAACTGAATCTGCCGCAAGATGGCTTGTAGTTTTTCCGTCTCTTCCGGCGTGCGAAATTCGGCCACGATCTTGGCCTGCTTCGTCACCGGCATCTGGCTAAGCATGTTGACCACGGCCTGCATCTCGCCGCTGTCGACCATCTTCAAGATCAGTTCCTTGGCCTGTTTCGGCTTCACGCTTTCGAGAATCGACCGCACATCGTTCTCACCCTCGGACGTGGCCGAATTCTGTAGCTCGGCCAAGCGTTCGTCGAAGGTAGTCCGCTCTCGGTCGAGGCGGGATTTCTCCGCGGTCAGCGCCATGCGATCCGCGTCGAGTCGTCCCAAGCCTTGTCGCAGCGAGATGAGCCGCAGCTCGATGTCGCGCAGCTTGACGGCTCGGGCGTTGACCACCGCCTCGTACGAGGCTTGTTCCTGGCTCGCGTCCACCGCCTCGGGACTCGGAGGCGCGGCCAGCTTGGCAAGGTCGATGCCCTGCAAGACCGCGGAAATCTGCGAAATCTTGCCTTCGTCGAGCTGTTGCGTAGCCATCAGGTAGCCCAGGATGATGGCCAGCGACAACACCGTGGCGACGCAGCTATAGACGAACAGGGCGACGAGCGCGCGCAGCAGGAGACCGATCATTCGTCATCCTCCCGCCAGTACCGCCGCGCGGCCACTTCGTCGAGCTGCTGGATATCGCGGCGATTCATCTCGGCCGCAAACTGTTCGGCCTGATTCTCGCGCAGGCGTTCGAGAATCCGCACCTCGCGATCGGCGGCGACCAGCGCCAGGCGGCGACGTTCGATTTCCTCGACGATCTCGCCGCGCTGGCGTTCGACGCTCTGGCGCTCGGCGCGCAACAACAACTCATAGCGTTCGGCTTCGAGGAGCGAGTCGAGTTGGATGCGTTTGCCAGGCATCGTGGCCGTGACAGGCACGCGGCGTTGTTCCGCCAATTCGGTGTCGATCTCGCGAATGCGGTTTGCCACGATATCCTCGGCGCGATGCGCCTCGGCCAGGCGGTTGCGACGCTCGTCGCGCGCCGCCTCGCGGAGCTTGAGCAGGGTCGTCAGTCGAAAGCGGAACGTGTTGGCTGCCATAACTCAGTTCAACCGGTGCGAAGACCGCCAGGGTTTTGTGCGGGGGTGGATAGGGCTTGTCGCTTTTGGGCCGCGCTGCGAATCAGGTTCTGCAGGGCGGTGCGGGTGTCGGCCATGTTGCTCGGCTCGTCCATCGCCTGCCGCAGGAAGGCATTGATCTCTCCTTCCATGGCGATCGCCAGATCGACCGTCGGGTTGCTGCCGCGGCGGTAGGCGCCGATCGAGATCAGGTCGGCGTGCTCGCGGTAGGCAGAGAGCAATTCGCGGACGATCGACGCGGCGGCTTGGTGCTCTCGGTCGGCCACTTCGGTCATCAGTCGGCTGATGCTTTCGAGCACGTCGACGGCCGGATAATGGCCGCGGGCGGCGATTTTGCGCGACAGCCAGGTATGGCCGTCGAGCAAGCCGCGCACCGCATCGCTGATCGGTTCGTTCGGATCGTCGGCCTCGACGAGCACCGAGTAAAAGCCCGTGATACTGCCCTCGGCGTCGTAGCCAGCCCGTTCGACCAGCTTGGGCAGCATGGCAAACACCGACGGGGGGAAGCCGCGTGTCGTCGGCGGTTCGCCCGCGGCCAGGCCGATCTCGCGTTGTGCTTGCGCGAATCGAGTCAGCGAATCGAGCATCAGGAGCACGTCGCGTTTCTGATCGCGGAAGTATTCGGCAATGGTCGTGGCGGTACGAGCCGCACGCACGCGTAGCACCGCGGGGGCGTCGCTAGTGGCGACGACCACGACGCTACGTGCCATGCCTGTTGGGCCCAGATCGCGTTCGATGAACTCGCGCACTTCGCGGCCGCGTTCGCCGATCAGACCGATGACATTGACGTCGGCCGAGGTGTAGCGGGCCATCATGCCGAGGGTACTGCTTTTGCCCACGCCGGAGCCGGCAAAGATGCCCATGCGCTGCCCCTTGCCGCAGGTGAGCATGCCATCGAGCGAGCGAACGCCCGTGGTCAACGGCGTGGCGATGCGCTGGCGACGCATCGGAGCGGGGGGCGTACGATCGAGCGGGGCACGATGGGCCAGCACGGGCTGGGGTCCGCCATCGATGCAACGTCCTTGCGCATCGACGACGCGTCCCAGGAGTTGATCTCCCACGTGCAGCCAGGGGGTGGTGCGGACCATGCGCACGCGGTTCCCGCGACGCACGCCCGAAATATCATCCCAGGGATAAATGATCGTGAGGTCTTCGCGAAAGCCGATCACTTCGGCCGTGAGTGGGTTGCCCGTCTCGCGGTCGATCTCGACGAGCGCTCCGATCGGCGCCGGCAGACCCGCCACGGCGGCGGTCATGCCGACGATCCGCGACACGCTGCCTGCGAGCGCGGTCGGCATGATCTGATCGAGTTGTGATTCGATAGCGAGCATGGCGATCTCAGGTGAGTTCTTCTTCAATCCGCGCGAGCTGGGACTCGAACTGCTGATCGATCGAGCCGAAGTGCGTCTCGACGCGGCAGCCACCTCGCGAAATCCGCGCGTCGGCGATCGTCTTGACCGTTCCCAAGCGGTCCATTTCGGCCACCAGCCGCTTGACTTGCGGGGCCAGCGCCTCGTGGTCTTGGGGATTCATCAGGATGCGAATGTCGGGGCTGCCCGCGGCAAGCTCCAGGGCCTCGCGCACGAGCGAGAGCGTGATCTCGGGTTGGTGCTTCAACTCGCGGCGGACGACGCGGGCCGCAATCGCGGTGGCCAGATGCACGGCGCTCTGCTCCCAGTTCGCCAGAAAGGCGACCCGCGAGCGCTGGATTTCGTTGACTGCCTCGCGCAGCGCCGGCAGCAGCGTGGTCATCTGCTGACCGAGTTTATCGGTGGCAATCTGCTCGATGGCGGCCATGCCCGCCCTGCGCCCCTCTTGCTCGGCCTGCTGGCGAATGGCGTCTGCTTCTTCCTGTGCCTTGCGCACGATCTTGGCCGCCTCACCGCGTACCTGTTCGAGATAGTTTCCGGCGCGCTGGTTGACATCCTCGAAGTCGAAAGCGACTCCGCGGACTCCCACGGTCTGATCGGCGTGTTGCTTCAGGACAGGCATGCGACTGGCAAGCTCGGGTGGCGGGTAGGATGAAAACGGGTTCTCAGGCGGCCATGCTCAGCGTCGCGCGGGGCGAGACGCCTTCGATCACGCCCTCGTCGAGCAACTCGCTCGCCAGGCGCGCGAGCTCGTCCTGCGCGGCCTCGAGATCGCTCAGCAGCAGCGGACCGAGCGATTCGATCGCCTGATCGAGCTGTCGCGGCCTGGTGGCGCCGAAGAGGGTCGTAACCCGGGCCACGAACTGAGGCGTCGAACCGGCCAGCGCGAGCAGCACGACCTCGCGGCCGGCCGATTGAAAGACCACCGTCAGCGAGCGATCGTCGAGACGCATGAACTCGGCGTACGTCATCGACGAGACGTGCGCGGCCAACGGTAAGGCGACGACCTCATGCGGCTCGTCGCGACGCAAGCGTGCGGCAAGCTGACGATCGTGTTGCGCGAGGTTGTCGAGCAGATGGCGCGAGGCGTCTCCCTCGGCGGCCTGCAGAATTCCTTCGAGCGCGGCCAATCCAGTAGCTCGGCGCTTGTTGGCCCGCACCGCGTGATCGAGCCGTCCCGAAAGGACGCGTTCGACTTCGTAGAGCGTGAGGGCATCTGGCTCGTCAAGGTCCGACAGGCGGCGCATGACCTCGGCTTGCAGGGCCGGGGCCAGGCGATGCAGCACCGTGGCCGCCTGCAGCGGCGGCAACTGCGACATCACGAGCGCTACGATTTGCGGTCGCTCGTCGGCCAGGATCGACGCGAGGGTCGCCGCGTCCGTCGACCGCAGCGGCTCGAAATTCGGCAGGGGCATCGCCGCCGCTTCGTCAATCCGCATGACGGTGTTCGCGGCAAGCTGCTGTTCGACGGTCGAGCTCAACTCGAGCGTATCGCCTCCGACGGCGGACGGGGGCGAGCCGCGGAAGAACTCGTCGATGATCGTGCGTTGTTCGACGGGGTCGATCTCGCCCAGGCGCGCCATCTCCGCGTAGAGGCGATCGGCCTCTTCCGCAGGCATCGACGCGACCAGGCGATCGGCCGTCTCGCGGTCGAGACTGGCGACCAGTATGGCGGCCTTGCGCAGCGGAGGGTGGTTCATTGACTGACTCATGGGATAGCTCGACTAGTTGACGTTGCCAATCCAGGAGCGAAGGATGTTCGCCGCGGCGTCGGGGTTTTCACGCACCATCTCTCCCAGTTCATCCTGCAGCGAGGGGCCCGACTCGAGACGGCGCTTGATGATCGGCGGAGCGGGCTTGGGCGCCTCGTCGTTCGTTTCGTCCGGCAGATTCACCTCGGCGGGCATCGGCTCGGCCGCCGGCGCCGAGCGGACCATCGAGCGGAGCATCAACAAGCTGAACCCAGCCAGGCCAAACGTGCCGATCGTCGTCCAGTAGTTCGAGAGCCAGGCCAAGGCCTGATCCGAAAAGCCGGGGACCGCGAGCGGCGGATCGGTCAGCGAGATAAAGCGATTCACCGCCACCATCTGCTCGAGCGGCAACGTGTTGTCTTGCGGCACGACGTTCGCCACCGCGCTGCGAATGCGCACGGACTCTTCCTGGAAGATCGTGGCCAGGTCGGCGTCGGTAGGTTGCTTGGGCTCTTCGCCGGCGGGCGTGGGATTCTGGCGGCGCCACAACTCCTCGAGATAGCGGCTCGGAATACCGATCGACACGGTGACGCGGCGGGGCGTCAGGCCGACGATCTCGGTTTGGCCACTGGTGTGTGAAACGACATTTTGTGTTTCTGTATCCGAGGTTTCATCTTGCGAGCGCGTGGTCGGTGTGGCCGCTCCGCCCGCCAACCCGGCCGGCCGATTGGGCCCTTGCGCCGCGAAGCCCGGGCGCCCGGCCGGCCCCGCCGACTCGGTGAGCGACGAGGAGGTGTTCTCTCGGATCGAGGTAGCGACCGCCTTCGGATCGACCTTCACGTCCGACTCGCGTCGGATGCGGTGAGGGTCGAGTTCGACGTTCACGCTCACCGTGGCGCCGCGCACCAGCGAGAGCATGTCGAGGATTTCTCGCTTGTACTGGTCCTGATAGGCTCGCATGCGGGTAAAGTAGGCATCGTCGGTGGCCGATCCACCGTCGCTGGAATCTCCCGACCAACTCTTGCCGGTGCTGCGGTCCACGACGGTCACCTGTCGGGGCAGCAGGCCGGCGATGGCTCCCGCCACCAGGTTGCGAATCGATCGCACGCGTTCTTCGTCGAGAGGCAGCGAGCCGGTCGGCTGCACGCTGACCATGGCCGTGGCCACCGCATCGCCACGCAAACCGCGGCGATTCTGCGTATCGAACAGGACCGTGGCCGCTTCGATGCCCGACATCTTGTGAATCGTGTCGGCCAGCACCTGTTGCTTGGCCACTTTCATCAACTCGTCGCGCTCTTCCGACGTCGTGAAGGGACCGGTGTCCTTGATGGTCCGCAGCAGGAATTCGCCGAAGCCCGTGGGCAGGGCATTGCCGTCGGCCAGCGCCGCGATGTACGCCGCTTGCTTGCCGCGCGGGATACGGATCATGTTGTTTTCGACTTCAAAGTCGCTCAGTCCAGCCTGGCCGAGCGCGGCGATCGCCTTGGGCAGCTCCGTGCTGGGAAAGGGATGCCCATTCATGAGGAAGACATCCGGGCCCGCCACATTGCCGCGAAACAAATAAGCCAGGCTCACGACCACCAGGACCAGCAACAGGCCCGCCGTGATCCGCGCACCGGGAGTCATCGAGCGGAACAGCTCGTTCGCCTGCGCGAGGGCCTTGTTCAGAAAATCCATGCTGGAAGCTCCACTATTCCGTTCCGCACAACCACTAAGCCAAGGGCGTCCAACGGAAGCCCGGAATGCGTGAGTTCACCGTTCTTTAAAGTGGCTCATTGGCCGCGCGCGGACAGCAATCATCCTTGACGGGCCGATTCACCGCGTGACAGGGTCGGGTCTAGACGCGGATATTCTTCACCTCTTCATAAGCCGCCAGCAGCTTCGTGCGAATCTGCATCGCCATGCGGAAGGCCATATCGGCCTTTTGCACCGCGGTGAGCACCTCGGCCGCCGTGGCGTCTCCACCGGTCATGAGCGACTCGACCGCGCGGTCCGCTTCCTGCTGCATCGTGTTCACTTGCTCGATCGAATCGAGCAGCACGTTCTTGAACGAGGGACCTCCCGCCGCCTCGGCGCCCGGCGACGCCAGCGCACCCGGCTGCGGCGGCAGCGCTATCTGCGAAGGAAGGTGAGAGTTGATCGCGTGGGCCATCGTCGCTCCTTGGCTGCCCTGGGTCGGGACAGCGCGTCAAACCAATCTCGTTAGGCCAGGATATTCAGCGTGCGATTGACGAGATCCTTGCTGATCTCGATCGCACCGACGTTTGCTTCGTACGAACGGGTCGCCTCGATCGCATCGACGAACTGCTCGGTCATGTCGATGTTGGGCAGCGCGACGTACCCTTTTTTGTCTCCCTCGGTGATGGCGTCGGGATGACCGGGATCGTACTTGTAGCGCGGCTCGATCGGATCGATCTCGACCGAACTGACGCGTACGCCTCGAGCCGCGGCCGATCCGCCCGGCACCGGTTCCGACTCGAACACCACGTAGCGTGGCTGAAAAGGCACCTTCTCTCCCGCCTCGTTGCGGGTCGTGAACAGGTTGGCCATGTTGCTCGAGATAGCATCCAGCCGCTGGCGCTGTGCGACCAGTGCGCTCGTGCTGATATCGAAGGAAGCGAGCATCCTTGCTGTCCTTTCTTCCCCTTAGTCGGGCGCCGCCATGCGCCGCGGGTTTCGTCTCTGGTTTCGATCAGGCTCGTTCGGAAATCGCTGCTTGCAGCAAGCGGAACTGGTTGTTCATGATCGCCAGGGCCGTGTTGTGCAGCATTTGGTTCTTGGCCATCTCGGCGACCGATTCTTCCACAATCACGTCCGTCTTGTCGTGGTGCAGGAACGTCAGCATCGAGTGATTGCCGTCGCGCGCCGCTCGTCCGCCGCGGAGCGAAGCGAGCGTGATCGGGGCGCCGCCCGTGTCGCGCTCGCGAATCGCCTCGCGCAGGTGCTTTTGAAACCGCACGGGAGACAGGTCGCGAGTCTTGTAACCGGGCGTGTCGAAGTTCGCCAGATTGCTCGCCAGCAACTGCTGTCGCGTCTGGGTGAAGACAACCGCCATCTCGGTGACGGGGATTGCCGTCGCGTCGAACATTGATTGGGCCATGTTTCCTAACCTCCTGCCGCGGACCTGTCTCGCGCGGCTTACGCCAAGTCACTCATTGCAAATCGAATGCCGGAGCGGACAGTGGTGCATGTGGTTCGAGGCATCCTCAACGAGTACGATTTTGCGAAACTGTTGTGCGATGGCAGGTTGCGGTCGTCCGCACGGCGGTCCGTGCTTGCTGTCATGCGTTCGATGTCTTGTCGGTGCTGCGCCGCGATCGGCAATTTTCGCCGCTCGTGGTGGCGAGTTCTGCCGCCAGCACCGCTAGCACGGCTCTTTGTTTCGTTCTGTTTACGCGGCCTTGCTTGGCACCCTTGCGCGCGGTGCGTAGCCAAAATCTCTCAGCTTGCCAGACAACGTGCGAATGCCGATTCCCAACGCTTGGGCCGTCCGGGCACGATGCCCGCCGAAGCGTTCGAGCGTGGCTTCGATCAACCGGCGCTCCATTTCGTGCAGGCTCAGTCCGACGGGAACCTGATCCGCTTCGGTCGCTGGATTCTCGCTGCCCGGCGCGATCAGCCAGGGCTGGATCTCGTCGGCACGAATCGGCGTTCCGCCATTCAGCACGCTGGCGCGCGTGACGATGTTCTCCAGCTCTCGAACGTTGCCTGGCCAATGGTAATTGACCAACAAGTCGGCGGCGGCCGGCTCGAGCGAGCACGCCTCGCGGCCCAGGCGATTCGCCGCGGCGGCCAGGAAGTGCGCTACCAGTTCGGGAATGTCCTCGCGGCGCGAGCGCAGCGGCGGCACCTGGATCGGCACCACGGCCAGGCGGTAGTACAGGTCCTCGCGAAAGCGGCCGGCCGCGACTTCGGCCAGCAGGTCGCGATTACTCGTCGCGAGCACGCGCACGTCGACCTGAATCGTCTTGCTCGAGCCGACGTGCTCGAAAGCACGTTCTTGCAGCACGCGGAGCAACTTTGCCTGCAGGGCCAGATCGATCTCGGTGATTTCGTCGAGCAGGATCGTGCCGCCATCGGCCAGCTCGAAACGGCCGGTGCGGGGGGCATCGGCGCCGGTGAAGGCGCCACGCTCGTGGCCGAAGAGCTCGCTCTCCATCAAGTGGGCCGACAACACCGGGCAGTTCAAGCTGACGAGCGCCGACGCCGCACGCTGGCTGGCGGCATGCACGGCCCGCGCGACCAGCTCCTTGCCGGTGCCACTTTCGCCCGTGATTAGCACGGTCTCGAGCGTCGGGCCGACCTGCGTGATGCGCTGCTTGAGTGCCCGCATCGCCGTGCCGCTGCCGATCATCGCGGGAGAGTTTCCCTGGGACTCATTGACAGCCGGAGCAGGCAACGTTCCGGCATCGGTCATGCGGCCATGGGCCACGGCGCGCGAGACGAGCAGTTCGAGCTGGTCGGCATCGAACGGCTTCTCGATATAATCGAAGGCCCCGTGCCGCATGGCATCGACGGCCGATGAGACGGTGGCGTAGGCCGTCACCATGAGGACCTGGGCGCCGTGGCGGCGACGTTCGAGCTCGAAGATGAACTCGAGACCGGTCATGCCTGGCATTTGCAGGTCGGTGAGCACGACGTCGTAGCTCGTGCGTTCGAGCACGCGGAGCGCCTCGACAGCGCTCGACACGGCATCGACCTGATGGCCGGCCTGACGCAGGATGTCTGAAATCGACTCGCGTGCCTGGCGGTGATCGTCGACGACGAGCACCCGGCCCAGGGTAGTCTTTCCACCAGCAGCGTGACAGAGGGTGTGCTGATTCATGCGGCGGCCTCCATGGCGCGATGCGGAATGCGAAGGGTGAAGGCAGCGCCTCCCTCCGGACAGTTGATCACCGTGACGTCGCCGCCGTGCAACTCGGCGATGCGCGAGACGATGGCCAATCCCAGTCCGGTTCCGCTGCTCTTGGTGGTGTAGAAGGGCTCGAAGGCGCGCCGCGTCGTTTCCTCATCGAGCCCCGGCCCGCTGTCGGCGATCTCAAGTTCGAAGCCGCGAGCGCCGATAAACGAGGTCACCACGATCTCCCCCCCGTCGGGCATGACGTCGAGAGCATTCATGGCCAGATTCAACACCGCGCGACGCAGCATGTCGCGATCCACCAACACGAACTGCTCGGGCGGCACGTCGATGGCAAAGCGAATTCCTTGTGCCATGAGTTGCGGCGCAAGCGAGATGCGCACATCCTCGACCAGATCGCGGATGCGGAGCTGCCGCCGCACGGGATCGCGATCGGCGGCAAAGTGCAACAGGTCGTTCACCGTGCTACGCACGTCGGAGAAGCTGCTGTCCATTTTGTCGAGTACCTCGAGGCTAGCGGAATCCTGTGCGAGGCGACGGCGCAACAAGCTCAGGTAAAGCGTGACCGGCACGAGGCTGTTGCGCACCTCGTGGGCCACGTGCGTCGAAATCTGCCCTAGATCGGCCAGCCGATTCTTGCGGGCCAACTCGCGGTTTTTCTTTTCCAACTCGTCCGTCAAACGACGAACCTCACCGCGCAGCGACTCGTGCGTCTGCTGCAGGCGGCTCGTGGCATCCTGCCAGGCCGCCAATACCGCCTCGAGATCGGCGCGGCGCTCGGGCGTCAGACGCTCGAGCGGGGGGGGATCTTCTCGATGGATTCTGAGTTCGGTCATGCGTCTGCTCCTAGCCTTCCGAGGACAGGTCGAGCTGTCCGATCGGCTCGCCACCGCTGGTGACGTAGGCGGTACGTGCCTTGTCAGCTGTATGCATGCCCTGCAACCGCGCCGAGGCGTCGTCGCGACGCTGTTGCAGGGTCAGTTCGCTTTGCTTCTCTTGGGCCACGATCTCGCCGAGCATCGCCTCGCAACGCTTCAACAGATGGGCACATTGCTGGCGGTCGGCCTCGCTGGCCCATTTCCGCTCGGCCGGCGCCTGGTCGCGGAACGGAATCAACTCGCGTTGCGTCTCTTGCAGCACGGCCAGCCAACGCTGCTTGGCGGCCAGCACGCGCAGCAGATCGTTCAGGTCGCCTTCGGCGACAAGGGCCTGTTGCTCGCGCCCCAGCTCGAGCAATTGTGCCAGGCAGTCGTGCTTGCGACGCACCAACCGGGCGAGCGTGTTCGTATCCGCGTGTGACGTTGCCATCGTTGCCGTCGTCGAAGGGGGGGAACTAGGTCGTCTTGCCGTAGAAATCGAGTAGCCAGTCGAGCAGCAGCTCCCATTGGTCACTGCTGTAATTCGTCACTTCTTCAAAGGGCACGGTCGCATCCTGCCTGACGCGCGACAGCACCACCTTGGCTTGAGAGACAATGCCGCGTGCCTCGTCGAGCTGCCCCAATTGTCGATAGCAGTTCGCCGTGCCGATGTAGGCTTCCATCACCGCGGGGGAATTCTGATAACGATTCGTCGCGGCGTTGTAGACGTCGATCGCCTCGTCGTAGCGTTCCAACTCAGTGAGGGCCGCGCCCCGGGCAAAGTAGCAGTTGCGCAACATTGCCGCGTCGAGCGGGCTGATCGCACCGGTCGCCTGCCGACGCGTGATCTCGTGCTGCACCCGGTCGTACTCGGCAACGGCACGGTGCAGGTGGTCGTGGCTTTGCCGCTTCAGCGCCAGTCGGGCCGTGGCCACGCTGGTCGTCTCGGCCTTTGCCCGAACCTCGGCCGAAAGCTGCATGGCACTGTCCGCCAGCAGGTAGCGCAATTCGAGCGATTGTGGCTGATCGCCGTAGCGTGCCACGGCTTCTTCCAGACGCGGCAGCGCCTCGGCGTACTTCTGTTCCAGGTGCAGGATGCGCGCCAGCTCGAACAGCGAATCGCGCCACTCGATGCTGGCCGGCGTCAGATCGTCTCCCTGCAGATTCTCGAGCAGCAGCTTCTTGGCCTCGTCGTCCTTGCCCAATTCGACCAGCGCTCGACTCGCCACCAGCCGCGCCCGGAAGTTCGCGGCATCGCGTGGGTAGGCTTCGAGGCACTCGCGGCAGGTCGTAAGCGCCAGGTCGACCTCGTCGACGGCCAGGTACGACTCGGCCAGTCCGACCAGGGCAAACGCGCGACGCTGCCGGGCCTCGTGCGTCAGGTAGAGCTTGTAGAACTCGATGGCGTGCAGGTAATCGCGTCCGCGATAGAAGTTGTCGGCCGCGTTCCAAAGATCGTTCGGATAATCGCGTGAGACGAAGCGAAGCTGTGCCAGAACGACGTAGTTTTCTCCGGCCTTGCGGGCACGAGCACGGGCGTCGCGTTCCAAGCTCTCGGCCTGCGAGCGCGGCAACGCGGCCGCCTCGTCTAACAACGCTCGGGACCAGAGGGCATTCGTCTCGGCCAGCAAGGCCACGGCACGATCGCGTGGAAAGAGCGGCTCGAGTTGCGAGGCCAGTTCCAGCGCGGCGGCGTACTTGCCGGCCGCCAGCAGGGCGTCGTAGGCGGCGAGCACGCGACGACGGAGCTCTTCGAGCGAAACCCAGGGAGAACGGAATTCGGCCGGATCGCCCGCGAGCAGCAACACTCGAGCATAGGCGGCCGCCGATTCCTCGCGTCCCAGTTTTCGCAGCAGATCGGCCTCGTCGATAGCCGCGGCGAGCCCCTCGGGCTGACTGTGGTAGAGCGTGCGTGTCTCGGTGAACTGTTCGAGCGCCGCGCGATCTTCTCCCAAGGCGGCCAGGCAGTAGCCCATCAGGTAGCTCGCCTGTCCCGAGGCCTTGTTGTCGAGCGAATTGCTCGCCGGCACCGTCTTCAGCAGTGCCAGGGCCGCTTGATGATGCTCGCGAATGCGGGCCAGCGCCGGCTCATCCTGGGCGCCGGCCGGATCGGCCGCCAGACGTCGCGCCGCGTCGATCTCGAGCCGAGCCCGCAGCACGGTCGCTTCGCCCCGTTCGCGGGCCTGCTGATCGATCGATTCGAGCGCCACGCGGCAGGCGTCGACGTGGCCAAGTTGTAGTTGAATTCGTACCTGGGCGAGCATAACGGCGGCACGTTCATCGTCGGTGAGTTGCGGGGCGGCCAGGTAGGCCGACACGTGCTGCAGGGCCACCTGCGGATCGGGACCGCGCTCGTCGAGATACGCCTCGACCAGCATTCGATGCAGTTCTTTGGCACGGTCTGGATTGCTGGCCAGCGCCGCTTCGAGATGCGGCCGGCTTTCCACGATCTGGCCGGATCGGTACAGGCTCTCGCCAAGCAGCCGGTGGCCGGTGGCCTCGCGTCCGGCGGGAAAACCCAAATCGCGCGAACGTTCGAGGTAACGTGCCGCCAGGGCGAAGAAGTCCTTATCGCCGCGTCCGTAGAGATCGCAGGCCTCTTGGTAATTGATCACTCCCAGCACGAAGGCCGGACCACCTGCTTCCTCGGATTTGAGGTGGCGAGCTTCGCGCAACCACTCGGCGAGATTGCGGGCCTGGCGATAGTTGCCTTCGTCGAGCGCGGCCAGCGCCATGTCGAACGTCGGCGATGGGGCGGGGGGACGTCTCGATAGCACCACGAGGTACGTGACAAACGGAGAGTTGAGCAGCAACAGCGCGACGACAAGCAAACGCAGCCGGCTGGCCGTACACCAGGCCACCACACTGCGCCACGTATTCCGCGCGCGCTCCAGCGGCGATGAAGGCGCAGCGGATGCCGCGTCAAGGGCCGGCTGAGATTCGCGTTTCGGTTGGCTCACGGCGTAGCGACTTCCTTGTCGGACGCTGTTCGGTCACGAGCGTCATCGGCGAGCGAGCGATCCGTCTCGCGCAACTACCGACAACACTGCACTTCGCCCGCGCGTTGCGCAGCCAGACTGGCTCCGCAGCCCGCGTGGGCAGAGTAGAGACGTGGAAAAGCGGGGAGTATGTACCCCAATCAACCAGCAGGTGTCAATGCGCATCGCGCCTGCTGGCAACGCTAGAGAGTGGCGCAGCGTACGGCGCCAGAAGTTCGTGCTAGCAGCACGATTCGCCCGTCACTTGTTCCATGATCCAACGGTCCATGTCGGCCAGGATCATGGGATCGAGCTGATGCCCGCACGGGTATTGGCGCAGCGTGACATCCATCCCCGCGCTGTGAAAGAGGCGCAGGTCGGCGCAGATCGACTCGGCCGAGCAGACCGTGCTATCGCGCCCGTGCGCGAGGAACAGGGGCAAGCGGCGCGCCTCGGTGAGGCGGCTCAACGGCGCGCCCCCGCTCGGGAACGTGGCGCCGATCGTCAACACGCCCGCAAATTGCTGGGGGTGGTTCATGGCCACGCGATAGGCCATCGTGCCCCCCACATCGAAGCCGCCCAGAAAGATGCGTTGCGAGGCGATGTTCAGACGGCGGCGGGCAATCTCGACGGCATTGAAGATGCGCTGCTCGGCCAGGTGCAGGTGGCCGTCGGTCTGCTGCCAGGTGAAACGCGATTTGCCTGGCTCCGCCGAACGATACTCGGCCGTGCCGCGCGGAGCGATCGCGGCGTAATTCCGCGTGCTGATGCAGGGCATGATCCGCTTCAGTTGGCTCTCGTCCCCCCCGGGGCCGTGCAACCACACGATCAGCGGATAGGCGTAGTTCTTCTCGTAGTGCAGCGGCGCGAAGAGGGCACAATCGGTGCCGCGCACGCTGGGAGAGTAAACGGCAGACCCGACGGCGGGAAGTTCGCTCGGAACGGCGATGTCCTGGTAAGTCGGTTCAGCGTGGATGCGATTCATAGGCTTTCTAAATCCTCGCGACCACCGAAAACAGTCCTCTTGGGGGACACGCTCGCGGGACCGCGACGGGGTAGGTCAATCTTCTGTCTCGACAGTGATTACTCGATGAGGGTCCGTTTGTCTAGCGAAGCAGGGGCTGATTTGGCGCCACAGGCCACACCGTACGCGCGCGGCGCGCCGAGTGCGTATCCTGCGCGCCCGTCGGAAGCAACACTGCCTCGTCGGCAGACCAATTCGTGCGGGCAGTCGCCGGAGCACGGGCCGCAACGATCATTTGTTCCAGCGGAAAGAGGCGTCCCGGGCAGGCGGTCGCCTTGAGCTGGCTGTGCCCCACAACGTTTTCCGGGGCAATTTCGTACTCTTCTGCCAGCACGGATACCAGTTGGCGGCACGCCTTGACCTGCAGCGGCGTGGGAGCGGTCTCCTCGAAATTGCCTACCAGGCAGATGCCAATGCCCAGGTCGTTGTGCTCGGCGTCGCCCGCGTGGGCGCCGTGCAATTGCTCGCGCCAACGAAAAGTTGGCTCCACCAGCCCGTCAGGCATGGGGCGGCCGTTGCCGATCACAAAGTGGTACCCAATGCCGAGCCAAGGTTTTCCGTCACGGTCGATCTGACGGCGATGTTCGGCGTCGATGGTGGCCACGTCGCCCCGTTCGGTGGCCGTGTGGTGCAACACGAGATACCGCCACTCTCGCGGCGGGGCCTCGAGCGATCGTTGCGGGTCGTCGAAATTGAACTGCGTATGGACGACCGGGTGGATCTCGCGAGACCGAGGCTCCTGGTCGCCGGTCCCCGGCTCCTCCGACAGGGGCAGCGCCGCGCGGTAGTCGGGCGCCGGAGCCATCGCCGTGCTGCTCGGCAGGCAACCGATCGACGGTGCAACGGCGAGCATGCTGAGGCCCCAAAATAAGATTGATGCGATCGATCGACCCGGCAATGACATGGATGAAGCTCACGCACTTGCCGGATGAAATCGTTGAACCGCGCGGACTTTCGGACTCTAGCGGATGCCGCTGCGGGGTGTCAACGTCGAGGGGGCGAGCGTATGCTAGCAAGCTAGCATACCTGAGCCGCCCTGGATGGATGCCAGTTTGGCATTGCCCAAGGTGTCGAAATCCCTAGACTTCCGCGTCGCTCGGGCCGTTTGCACCGCGCATTGACCGCAGCGACCCTGCCTCGAATAGTTTGCTTAGTACGACATCCCTGGCACGACTGGCACGAGGCCGGCCGTCGCAACGTTTCGATCCCGCCATGCCCCTTTCCAACTCGACCGAACCGCCGCAAGCGCCAACGAACCTGTCGTTGCTCCGGCGGATGCTCATTCTGAGTTGGCCCTATCGCTGGAGCTGCGCACGCCTGCTGGCGATGCAGTTCGCCATCACGCTGCTCACGCTGGCGGGACTCGCCCTCACGGGGCTGGCGATCGACTTCGTCGCCCATCGCGTCGAACTCACGACCGGCGACCAATGGGTCGCCCGCCTCGATGCCTGGCAGTGGCCTCCGCTGGCGGTCGTGGCCGCGCTGGCGAGTGGCGTCTTGCTGATCGCCGTCGTTCGCGCCGCGATCGGCTACCACTATGCCGTCGCCTCGGGGCGCGTCGTCCATCACGAGATCGTGGCCGATCTGCGGGCCAAAACCTACGAAAAGCTGCAGCGGTTGAGCTTCCGCTTCTACGACCGCAACGCCAGCGGCTCGGTGATCAATCGCGTGACGGGAGATGTCGCCGCCGTGCGACTCTTTGTCGATGGCGTGCTGATTCAGTTCGCCATGATCGGGCTATCCCTTGTCGTCTACCTGGGATACATGCTGTCGATCCACGTTCGCTTGACGCTGGCCTGCCTGGCGACGACCCCATTGCTTTGGATCGCTTCGGCCACGTTCTCGCGACTGGTGCGTCCGGCTTACGATCGGAATCGCGAGTTGATCGACCGGCTGATCCTGGCCCTGACCGAGAATTTCCAGGGCATCCACGTCGTGAAGGGGTTTGCCCGCGAGCGGCAGGAGATCGATAAGTTCGCCGCGGCGAATCGCACGATCCACGATCAGCAGCGGCGGATCTTCTGGGCAGTGAGCCTGTACACGCCCACGATGACGTGGTTCACGCACTTGAACCTATTCGTGCTGTTGGCGTATGGCGGCTGGCTGGCGGTCGAAGGTCAACTCGCGCTCGGCACCGGGCTGGTCGTATTTCACGGCCTGCTGCAGCAATTCTCGACCCAGGTAAGCAACGTGGCCACCGTGGCCAACAGCGTGCAGCAAAGCCTGACCGGCGCCCGCCGGGTGTTCGAAGTGCTCGATGCGCCGATCGAGATTGAGAATCGCCCCAACGCACTCCACGTGGCGCGCGTCCGCGGCGCGATTCGCTTCGAGAACGTGTCGTTCGAATACGAGCCGGGAAAACCTGTGCTGCGGGGGATTGATTTCGAGGTGCAGCCTGGGCAGTGCGTGGCGCTGGTCGGCCCCACGGGGTCGGGCAAGAGCACGCTGATGAGCATGATTCCCCGCTTCTACGACCCGACCAAGGGGCGCGTGCTGATCGATGGCTACGATCTGCGCGACCTGTGGCTCGACGACCTGCGCCGGCAGATCGGGCTCGTGTTTCAAGAGAACTTCCTGTTCAGCAACACGGTGGCCGCGAATATCGCCTTCGGGCATCCTGCGGCGACGCTCGAACAGGTCGAACGTGCCGCGAAGTTGGCGGCTGCCGACGAATTCATCCGCCAGTTGCCCGAGGGATACGACACCGTGCTGAGCGAACGGGCCGGCGATCTGTCGGGCGGGCAACGTCAGCGGCTGGCCATTGCCAGGGCGTTGTTGCTCGAACCGCCCGTGTTGCTGCTCGACGATCCAACGGCGGCCATCGATCCGCGCACCGAGGAGGAAATTCTCGAGGCGATGGATCGCGCCATCGCCGGCCGCACAACTTTTGTCATCGCACATCGTCTGAGCACGCTCCGCCGGGCCGATCTCGTCATCGTGCTCGAAGAGGGACGCATCGTCGAGCACGGAACGCACGCCGAGTTGCTGGCACGGGGCGGACACTACGCCAGCGCCGCGCTGCTGCAGTCCGCTACCGCCGAACCAGATCAGGCAGAGATCTCGCAGGATGCGGGAGTTCGCGCCGCATGAGCACGGTTCCCACTCCGCGTCGTCCCTCGCCCCGCCGACCGGGCAAACCGCAGCCCCCCGCCGCGAGCATTACGCGCTTGCGCGGCGAGACGGACGAAGACGCCGTCATGCGTCCGCTCGATCTGGCGATCATCAAACGAATTCTTTCCTACACGAAGCCGTACGCCGCCAAGCGCAATCTGTTGATCGTGCTGGTCATGATGCGCTCGATCCAGTTGCCGTGCCTGGCCTGGCTGATCGGCGCGGTGATCAACGGACCGATCGCCGGTCGATCGGCGAGCGGCGCCATCTGGGGCGCCGTCGCCTATTTGGCCCTCGCTACCTTCACGCAAGCCACGTTCCATTTCCGGCAGCGACTGGCTCTCGAACTGGGCGAATCGGTCGTCCACGACCTTCGCCGCGAGATCTTCGAGCACCTGCAGCGCATGCCGATGAGCTTCTACCATCGCACGAAGCTCGGTCGCGTCATCAGCCGCATCACCTCCGATGCCGAAGCTGTGCGCGTCGGCATCCAGGACGTGCTTTTCGTGGGCATCGTCGGCGTCGGGCAGATGGCGGTCGCGGCCGCATTCATGCTCTCTACCGACTGGGTGCTGTTTTGTGTCGTCGCGGCCATGGGTCCCGTGCTGTGGTACCTGAATGCCTGCTTCCGCCAGCAATTGAGCCGCGCCTATCGCGACGTGCAGGAAAGTTTTAGCCGCTTGACGGCCACGCTGGCCGAATCGGTGAATGGCATCCGCGTGACGCAGGGCTTCGCGCGCGAGCGGGTCAATGCAGATCTGTTTCAGGATCTCGCCGTCAGCCATGCCGACTACAACCTCGAGGCGGCACGGCAGGCCGGCATTCTGCTTCCCTTGCTGGAATTAAACAATCAGTTCTTCATCGCCATTCTGCTCCTGCTCGGCGGCTATCGCGTGCTCGAGCCGGGGGGCATGCCGATCGGCGATCTGATTCAGTTCTTCTTTCTGACGAATCAGTTTTTCTCGCCGTTGCAGATGCTGGGCAATCAATACAACCAGGCGCTGACCGCCATGGCCGGGGCCGAACGTGTCTTCCACCTGCTCGACCTGCGCCCCGACTGGCAGGATCCGGACGACGCCCTCGCTTTGGGCACGCTCACCGGACGCGTCGAGTTCGAGCAGGTCGGCTTCGCCTATGAACCGGGGCGACCGGTGCTCGACGACATTACCTTCACCGCCGAGCCGGGGCAGACGATCGCGCTCGTCGGCCACACGGGCAGCGGCAAGTCGACCATCTCGAGCCTGATCGCCAAGTTCTATCTGCCCGGTGAGGGCTCGCTGCGCATCGACGGCCACGACATTCGACAGGTCTCTACCCCCTCGCTGCGCCGTCAGCTCGGCATCGTGCAACAACAGACGTTCCTCTTCTCGGGCACCGTGCTCGACAACATTCGCCTGGGGCGCCCCGACGCCACCGACGACGAAGTGATCGCGGCCGTACGACGGCTCGAATGCCTCGACATGCTCGAGTCGCTGCCGGGCGGCCTGCGCACCGAAGTGGGCGAACGTGGCGCGGGCCTGTCTCTCGGCCAGCGGCAACTCGTGTGCTTTGCCCGGGCCATGCTGGCCGATCCGCGGATCTTGATCCTCGATGAAGCGACCAGCTCCGTCGATACCCTCACCGAGCTGCGCTTGCAGCAGGCCCTCACGCGACTGCTCGCCGGCCGCACGAGCTTTGTCGTCGCCCACCGGCTGAGTACCATCCGTCACGCCGATCTTGTGCTCGTGATCGACCACGGGCAGATTGTCGAACGAGGGACACACGACCAATTGGTGCGTCGCGGGGGCGTGTACGCCGAGCTGTACGAGCAATTCGTGCGCGCCGCCGCGGCTTAATGCGGCTCCGACCTGCACGGCGCGAGACGCATTGCGGCCGAAGACTCAACGCGTCCAGCGGCGTGCCGCAATGCGATCGAGCGCCCGCTGCATTGCCAGACGCATGGGGCCCTTCACCAGAGGCCATGCCAGTGGCCACGCGAGCGGGCTGGTCAGGTCGTAGGTGTACTTCCACGTGATGCGCACGCCCTCTTCCACGGGCTCGAAGGTCCAGTCGCCGTGTCCGGCCCGGACGAGCTTCGAAAACGGGGCCACATAGCCGGTCACACGGTAGGCGTGCCGCCGCGGACGCTCGAGCACGACGATCTCCTCGCGCAACAGGTTGCCGTCGGCCAGCTTGATGCGACGGCTTTCGCCCACGACCGGTTTGGCGCCGTCGATCATCTCCATCGAGCGAATGGCGGGCACAGGCCCGTAGCCGACGAAGTATTCGGGCACCGCGTCGAGATCGGTCGAGTAGTCGAATACGTCATTCGCATCGGGATGCGGAACGACGACCGTGGCCGAGGTGCAAACGTGCGCCATGTCGAGGCCTTCAATACGGAGCCGTGGCTCACGCCGGCGGAATCAACATGCCGCCGTCGATGACGAGCACCTGCCCGGTGATGAGATCCGATCCGGTAATGAAGGCCAGCGCGGCCGTGGCGACATCTTCCGGCTCGCAAACCTTCTTGAGGGGCACGCGCGACTCCATCGACTTCTTGACCAGCGGATACGCCAGCCCCAGCCCCTGTTCGAGCCAGCGTCCGGTGATAAAGCCCGGCGCCACGGCGTTGACGCGGATCGTGGGGGCCAGTGCCCGAGCCAGGGTCACCGTCAGATTGTTGAGCGCCGCTTTCGAGGCACAGTAGGGAATCGAGCTGCCGACTCCCCCCACACCGGCCACGCTCGAGATATTGACGATCGCCCCGCCGCCGGCGGCAAGCATCGACTCGCGCACGGCACGCGCGCAATAGAAAGGCCCCTTCAGGTTCACGCCAAGAATACGATCCCACTCTTCGTCACCCACACGATCGAAATCGGGGTGTGGGATGAACTTCGTCGTGCCGGCGCTGTTGACGAGCACATCGATCCGCCCGAACGCGGCGAGCGCCGCGTCGGCCATCGCCTGGCAGGCCTCGGCGTTGGCGACATCGGCCTGATGGGCAATGGCACGCACGCCGAGCGCTTCGACTTCGGCGGCGGTCTGCTCTGCCTCATCCCGCGAACGCGAGTAGTTCACCAAGACCGAGCAGCCCAGCTTCGCCAGGGCGATAGCCGTGGCGCGTCCCACGCCCGTGCCACCCCCGGTGATGATCGCCGTCTTACCTTCGACCTGCATATCGTGCTTCCCTCGTCTCGATCCTAAAGACTTTTTACGCCAGCGGCCCCAGAACTACCGAAGGTGCTTATCTTACCGCTGGGTCCGTCCTAGCGGGAGGACTACGCGCAGCGATGGCGCCGCGCCAGGTCCCAATCGACCTCGACCCCCAAACCGGGCCGATCGGAGAGGGAGACCAGTGGCCCGACGATCTCGAGCGGTTGCTTCACGATCGAGAACTCGTGATAGACGGGTCCCAGGGCGTCGCCTGGGTAGCGTTCGACCTGCATGTTCTCGTGAGCCACGACCAGGTGGGCCATGGCGGCCGTCGCCACGTCCCACTCGAGATTCGAGCCGATCGAACAGGCAACGCCATGTAGCGCCGTCAACTCGACGATGCCGAGCGATTTGCGCAGGCCGGCGTTTTTGCCCGGATAGACGCTGATGGCGTCGCAACACTCGTTGCGGATCAGCTCCCGCGCGTGGGCCAGATGGAAGCAGATGTCGTCGGCCAGCACCGGCAAACCTGTCTCGCGCCGCACGTGGGCCAGCGCCGCATAGTCGCCATCGGGGGTCGGTTGCTCGACGAGCACGAGCCGGCAGTCTGCCAGTTCGCGCAGGCAGCGGATCGCCGTATCTGCATCCCAACCGCAATTCGCGTCAACCATAAGATCCGTGTCGGGGCCGATCGCCGCGCGCACTGCCCGCACGCGGGCAAGATCGAGCGAGGGTTCCGTGCCGACCTTGACCTTGATCGTGCGAAATCCGTCCGCGACGCGATCGGCCGCGATGCGCGCCGCCCGCTCGGGTTCGTAGGCCCCTAACGAAAAGCGGCAACGAAACGTAAGTTCGCGTTTCGGCCCGCCGAGCAATTCGTAAACGGGCCGACCGGCCGCGCGGCCTTGGATGTCCCAGCAGGCCATCTCGAGCGCCGATTTGGTAAACCAGTTGTGCGCGCACGCGGCATCCATGCGTCGATCGATCTCGGCCACATCGTGCGGATCGCAACCGATGACGAGCGGCGCGAGCACGTGCTCGACCAACGCCTGGGCGCTCCAGACCGTCTCGCCGCTCCAGCGCGGCATCACGGTCGCTTCACCCGCTCCTTCGAGGCCGTTGTCGGTGACGACTCGCACGAGGAGATAGTCGGATACCTCGTGCTTACCCAGCGCCGAGACCATCCTTCGCTCGGGCACGAGGGGGATGCGGACGGGATAGGTCTCGATGTGGGTGATTTTCATAGGCATAGCTGCGGGGCATTCTAGCAGTGAAATTGCCGGGGCGCACAGCAAAGGGGACCGCCGATTGCATCGATCAGGTACCGGCATCGCGACCGACGAATAACGAATTGCTTGAACCGTGCGGTGGGGATCGTACGATAGGCAGCAGCCCGAGCGTGAGTGGGGCGGTTGCCAGGGAGCAAACGGAGCAGTTCATGAACGTGCGATACTCGAATCCTGGGATGCGGCGTGTCGTTCTTGGAACGGTTGCGTTTGTACTTACATCGATTACCGCGATTCGTGCGGCCGAGCCCACTCCCGTCACGCTCGACAATGTCGTGCCCCCCTCGGCCAACTCGCCCGACGAGCCCCTCTTGGGGGCGTTCTCGCGGGCCAAGGCCGAACATTTTCTCGATTCGGCGGCGCTCGCCTGGCAGAAGAACCGCAATTGCATGACGTGTCACACGAACTACCTGTACCTGATGTCGCGGCCCGAGACCGATCTCGAGGCACCGGCGGTGGGGGTCGTGCGCGACTATGCGGAGAAACTCGTCACTGAACGCTGGGAGGAAAAGGGACCACGTTGGGATGCCGAGGTCATCATGACGGCCGCCGTGCTCGCCTCGCACGATGCGGCGCAAGGCCAAGGGCTGCACCCGGTCACGCGGAAGGCACTAGATCGCATTTGGACGGTCCAGCGCGAAGACGGTGGTTTTAGCTGGAAGAACTGCGGCTGGCCACCGATGGAGTTGGACGACTATTTTGGCATTGCGATGGTGGCACTGGCGGCAGGCTTCGCCCCGGACGACTATCAGCACACACCCGCGGCGAAGGCGGGACTCGAACAGCTTGCCCGGTACGTACATGAGAATGAAGCCCCCTCGCTGCACCATCATGCCTTGCTTGCCTGGGCCTCGACCAGGGTCGATGGCCTCATGAATGACGAGGAGCGTCAGACGTGTGTCGAGGCCATGCTGACGCTGCAGCACGCCGATGGTGGTTGGGGACTCGCCACGCTCGGCGATTGGAAACGCCAAGATGGTTCGCCGCAAGACCTGGATTCGAGCGACGGCTACGGCACCGGATTTGTCATCTTTCTCGCGCGGCAACTGGGCGTGCCAGCCAACGATCCGCGCCTCGCGCACGGCGTCGAGTGGCTTAAGACCCACCAGCGCGAAAGCGGGCGCTGGTTTACGCGCTCGCTCTACAAAGACAACAAGCACTTCCTCACGCATGCTGGCACGGCGTATGCCGTCATGGCGCTCGAGGCGTGCGATGCCTTCCACAATTCGCCCACCGAATAATCGGGCCGATGGATGAACCAATGGCGCGAGATTCTGTCGGGTTTGTTCTTCGCGAGACTCGTGCCCGGCACCGTAGTGGTCGTGTAGCCCTGGATCATCCCGGGTTGGGAGCAACTGTCGCCATTACGGGCCTTGCTCCTGGTGCTCATTGGCCGAATCCTCGACGGCACCACGATAAATTACCAGCCCGCGGTCGCGCAATCGTGTGGTGAAAGGCGCGATCGGCGAAGCCTTTTTGCCTGGGAAAAATATGCGGGCGCACGACCTTCGACCGACGCAAAAAAATTTCTCAAGCTCCAGATCTCTGCGCCGTATTCACTTGCGCCGGCTGTCGGACGCGTTGCTCAAGAATTTTTTCTCTCGCATTTTGACTTCACTCCCAGCGCGTGTATTTCAACTATGGCTGCGACGCACGCAAGACAAAAACGATGCGAAGCCGTGGCCGAGATTGAGCGTCGGAAGCAGGTCAACGCAGCGATGGCGCGGCAGCGTGCCGCGAGGTTTTCATCCGCTTCACTCGAAGAACGAGGAACGCGCAGCATGAGGTTACCCCGCTCCGGTACCAGAGTAGGGGCACTCGCCTAGCGAGACGAGTGCCCTGTGGCGGCGACGCCGGCTTGCCACTCGATCCGCCAGCGACGCAGGCACGTTCCACGCGACTCGGGTCGCTCCTCCCGATGAGTCGCGGGGCTTCGGGCCGTCGATTGCGGTTCTGCGATGGCAGCGGTCTCGCTGGTGTCCCTTCGACGGTGAACGAACCAATCTCATTTCCTTCCAGCTTGCGAGGCGGGTTGACAGTCCTCGGCGCAGCGTTCAGACCGGAAGTCGCGAATCCTTCCGGTCCGCCCCCCAGGCACGCTGCACCGGGACCCATCAGCCCGCCTCGCTCGTTTGTTGGCGCCCCCCGTGGCGGCTTCGCCTGGGCACTATCTCGCTGCCGGATCGGCCACTTGAGAAAATTCTTCTCCACGAAGCATCCCTGCCGGCAAGATTTCTCGAATGGAGCAGGACTCAAGCGGCGTCGCCGCGCGAACCGATATGCTCAGGGTAGCGACAAGACGCTGCTTGGCGCGAACCTTGGAAGAGGATTCCAAGTCATGTCCTCAGGCGAGGTTCGCACAACATGAGGCTGGAGCCAGACGGCCAGGCAATCGGCTGCAACCCGATCTAAGTGGGTTCGACTCCCACCGGCCTCTTTTTCTTCACGATGCGAGCAACGCCCTCGCGCGGGCCTGTCCTTCGATATCAAGTCCCGCCTCGCGGCTCCAGGCCGCCATCAACCGGGCATAGATCGGCCCCGGCGACCCGTCGGCAATCTCGCGATCGTTCACGCGTGTCACCGGCAACACGCAGTTGGGCGTGCTGGTGACGAGCACCTCGTCTGCCGTCGCCACTTGCTCAACGCTCAACTCGCGGTAAACGCACGTGATCCCCTGGGCAGCGGCCAGTTCCATGGTCACGGCCAGGCTAATGCCAGGGAGCACCGATTCGAGCGGGGGAGAAATCAGCCCTTCATCCTGGCGGTAGACGAGCACGTTCGCCGTGGTCGTCTCGAGCACGGCACCGCTTTGATCGAGCAAGAGCGCGCGAGCACTTCGCGAATGCTGCGTCGCACAGCGGTCGGCCAGGTAGTAGTGCATGCGGCTACGGCATTTGATTTCGCGCGGCCACGAGCGCGGCGACACCTGCTCGAACGGTGTCACGATCAGGTGCTCGCCGCCGCGATACTTGTTGGCCCAGCGGGCAAAGGGCAACTCGTACGTGTGCAGACAGACGGTCGGTGCCGTCTGCCCCGAGGCGAACGTTCCGTATGGTCCCGGCGTGACCACCATCGAGAGTCCCAGATCGCTCCCTTCGTGGAGCAGCGGGAAATTGACCTCGACCAGGTCACGCGCCGCGGCCGAAATGGTTTCGAGCGATACGGCCTCGGCCAGCCCCAGATAGACAAGGCTGCGCTGAAGCCGCGCGACGTGATCTTCGAGGCGAAAGATCTGCCCGTCGAACGTGCGCAACTGCTCGCTCAAAGTCACCCCCAGCACGAAGCCCGCGTCGGTGACCGAGATGCGAGCCTCGTCGTCGGGGACGAAGCGACCGTTGAGATAGGCTTGGGGGCGATCCATAGTCTCGATTATCAACTGCATTCCGCGAAGCGAGAAGTCGAATCCGCGAAATCGGTCCGGCCCGTTCGACGGTTACCGGTCAACTGGTAGACTACACCCGCTCGCAGGACACGACTCGAGGCCGTCGCGTTCGGAACGCTCCCGCCTCTTTTCTTCGGAATGGCCATTTATGCAGAACGACAAGGTCCGCTTCGGCATCCTGGGTTGTGCCCGGATCGTGCGGCGTGCCATGCACGCGGGCATCGAACAATCGGGGGTGGCGACGACCCTGGCCATCGCCAGCCGGGACCGTGATCTCGGCGCCGCGTGGGCGCGGGAATTCGCCATCCCCCGCCACTACGATTCGTACGAGGCCCTGATCGATGATCCCGACATCGACGCCGTCTATATCCCGCTGCCGAACGAATTGCACCGCCCCTGGACGTTGCGTGCCGCGGCGGCCGGCAAGCATGTGCTGTGCGAGAAACCGCTTGGCCTTACCGCCGAAGACGCCGCCGACATGGTCGAGGCCTGCCGTCAGCATGGCGTGATCCTGATGGAGGCGTTCATGTGGCGCCACCATCCGCGAGTGACACGGGTGCGGCAGATGTTGGCCGACGGCACGATCGGCGATTTGCGCCTCGTCAAGCTCGACTTCTCGTTCGATATCGATCGTGGCGATTGGCGACTCGACCCGCAACATGGTGGCGGCGCCGTGTGCGACCTGGGCTGCTACGGCATCAACGCCGCGCGCCTCTTTGCCGGCTGCGAGCCCAAAGAAGTCTATGCCCGGGGCGTGCGTTATGAATCGGGCGTCGATATGACGCTGTCCGCCCAACTCGTGTTTCCGAATGGCGTGATGGCACTTTTCGACAGCAGCTTCGAGTGCCCTTTTCGTTGCCGTCTCGAGATCGTGGGCACGAAAGGCGCCGTCGAGTTGCCTGGCGGCGTGCTCCCCGATCCCGAAGCGACCTTGATCGTCACCACGGAAGCAGGGACGCAAACCGTACGGTTTCCGGCGGCGCAGCAGTATGCCGAACAGGTCAAGGCGTTCTGCGCCGGGATCGCCAACGGCCGCTTGTCCGAGCCGGCTGAAGGGGGTTTGGCGAACATGCGCGTGCTCGATGCGGTGCGCACGGCCGCCGGTCTCGAATTGCCCACCTCGCAGGGTGGTTAGCGCGCGGCCGCCGCATGCCGGGACCTGCCACTCGACGCCATGGGTAGCGCCGGGGGTGGATCGTCGCTCTCGGCGGGAGTTCGATCGCGCAGGTCGTCGAAGGAGAATTCGCGTCTTGCGCGTCCCATCACGGCGCCCGAATTCACATGGTGCGTCCAGTCGTGATGGCGTCCAATCGCCCCGGTGACATTCACCTGCCATAGCTTTGCGCCATGTTCGCCCAGTCGCGTCCGCGACGCGACGCCCGTGCGTCCCAAGGCCTCGGGCCCCCGGCCGTGTCCATACAGATGGGGATAAAGCCGCAGGACGGGGTCTTCGCCATTGACGAAGACGACCAGGCTCTCGACTTGTGAAAGCGCCATCCCGTGGTGTTGGCCCACGCCCAGCCAATGATGGTCGAGCGCGGCTGCAATCAGCACGGCGCGCACCGGGCGGCCATCTGCCGCGGGAGTAGGAGTCAATTGACGGCCGGCGATGCGTCCCCCCCCCATCAAATGCAGGGAGGCGGTAATCAAGCGTGCGCCGTAGCTGTAACCCACGAGCCCGACCGGAACCTCCGGCGCCAATCGATCGACCAGCGCCGCCAGGTACCACGCGTACGATTCGCTGGTGCCGGCCTTGATCCGCGCATCTTCGATCGGCTTGCCGGGGATCGCATCGCTTGGCCAGGTGTAGATCACCAGGCGCGCCGGCCCATCGCCATAGTCGCCCCGTTCGAAGCGGCGCACCCACTGCCAACCCATCTGCTGCGCCTCGCCAAAATCGGCGCGATTGCCGTGTACGAAGAAGATCGTCGGCACGCGCGGATTGTCGGCCACGTGAAATTCCTCGGCCGTGGCGCGCGTCCAATGGCAGCCATCCTCGGCGTGCCAGTAGTCGAGCCGCTCGTAACCGATCTCGGGGTCGCCACAGCGACTTGCGCGACGACTGCTCACGAGCCACACATCGTGCTCGTGGCAGACGCGGGCAATCGCCGTGAGGCTCTCGTCGCAAGGATCGTCCTCGGCCGTGCTGACCAGCGGCACGCGAAAGGCATCAACATCGCCGCTGACGTCGATCGGCGTTGTTTCGTCTGGCGTAACGTGGTTCGCCCTGGCGTCGGCCGCCAGGAACAGGCCGCAGAGACCGGCATGCAATAGCAAGGCCAGCAGGCGCGCACGAACGCCGAACGCACGCAGGTGGTGCGCGATCGCGAAGGAAGGGGGCGCGGCAGTGTTCGTCGTCGGCTTCATGCCTGATCGGGGGGGTAGAGCGAACTGTGCGCGCGGAGCCTGCTAGTACCCCGCTACGCAAATGTAGCCTCCGGTAAACATTCGCGATGGCGAAAAATTTTCGCGTTGGTGAAAAAAAATGACGTGTTGCGTTTGCACATCACCAGACACGTTGTAGAGTTGCTTGACCCACGAGTTCGTCCCGGAACTCGTGACGCTTCGACTGGAGATACGAGCCATGAAGAAGCTGCTGATCCTGACGGCCGTAGCGATGCTCACGGCTGTCGCACAAGGATGCTGCCACAATAACAACTTTGTGAACCGTGGCGCGCCGTGCAACACGTGCCCAACCAGCACTGCCCCTGCACCGTGCGCTTCGGGCGCTCCCTTTGCCGGCGACGCGTATATGTCGCCCGCGGCCGGTGGCATGTATGCCCCTGGTCCTGGCTAAGCGAGAACTTGAAGTTGCCTGGCACTCCTTCGGCGCTCAACTGAGGAACGACGCGCATCCGCTGCTCTGTGCCACAAACCCAGATGGGATTGCACAAGCCGGCCGATCGTCTCAGGGGCTTCGCCTGTCACAGCAGGCGAACCGCGAGTGCTGAAACGACCACTGATTGCCCCGCGAGGAATGAGCACTCGAACCCGTTGGCCACGATGGGCGCATGTCCCCACCACGGCGTTTCGAGTCTCTCGCGACACCACAATCAGCGACGACGCTGCTTGATCGACACCACCAACTCGAACGAACCGGACACCGCGTGACGCGCCGTTACCCAGAAGGGAGCGGCCGTCGCCGCGGACGCGGTGTACCCCGTTCGACCTGATTCGACATCCAGCGACCGACCCCACCGGCGACCGTCCGCAGCGCGACGATACGTGCCATCCTGACCACGCATCGTCGCGCCGGACGGCTGCTGCCGGCTTCTCATTCCTGTAGATCGCTCGTCATGCCAGCCTCTCTGCGCGCCAGCAAACCAAATCGACTCGGCCGCATCATCCTGCGCGAGTTCTTTCACGGGGCACACCCGACGACGGGCCCACTCGGCCGTGCCCCCGTATCCCACCGGGCTTCCGATGTCACGCCGGGTGCGCAGGAAAAGCCGCCGGCAAAGCCCGCTTAGTTCGTCGCGCGCGGATAGCCGGGCACTTTATCGCCGAGGAACGCATTCAGCCGCTCGGCAATCAGGCGATTGCCCGCTTCGCTGAAGTGGTGGTACTTCTCCGTCAGGAAGAAGCGATCGATATTTCCCGCCGCGAGAAAGTCGCCCGAGAGATCGAGCAGCGGAATGCCCTGCGTCTGGGCGAAGCGTTCCAATTCGGCAATGATCTGCCGGTACAACACTAGTCGTGCCGGCTCCTTCAACTCGCCCACTTCCGGCAGCATGACCAACACCAGGGGGACATCCCCCGCCTCGCGCTTGAGCTCCGCCAGGATCGCCAGGGCCAGTTGAAACTGCTCGTTGCGATCGACTTGAACGCGCACTTCGCGCGCCGGCTTGACGACCGTATCGACGGTGCGGAAGAGTGCGCTCTTCTCGAACAAGAACCCCAGCGGTCGCGCACTCGGGTCCACCACATCGCCCGTCTCGATCTTCGGCGGCACGGGCTGATTGCTCACCACGACGCGGCCATCGATCAGGTTGAAGTGGGGCACCGCGGCGCCATTCGGGGTGCGCATATTCACGAGGCGCCAGAAGTCGTCGACAATGAAGCTCGCCACTAATAAGTCGGGCTCGAGCCGTGCATGCTCTCGTTTGAACCAAAGATAATCCTGCCCGACCGAGTACCCCCCCTGCCCCATGTTCACTGCCTGAATGCGCGGATTGACTTGTTCCAACTGCGCGGGATAGGTGTCGGGATCGTCCACGCCGTAGCCCATCGTCATCGAATCGCCCAGGCAGACGACGCGGAAACGATCGCTCGGCTTGTGTCCAACGTAATCCTCGCGGCCGCGAAAGCCGTCGGCATTGATGGTGATCGAGCGTCCCTTGCCGTAGAGATGGCTGACGGTTTTGCCGGGAATATGTTCCCAACCTAATTCCGAGTTGTGCCGGGCGTGATAATCCTCGAGATAGGTAATCGCCCGGGCGGCCGAGCGGCGCCGTGCGAGAAAGTCCGGCACCATCCAGAGAATCGACAAGAGCCCTTCGAGAAAGACTAACCCGACGGCGACCGCCACGATCGCAAAGACGATTCGTTTGCCGCGTTGGGAACCCTTGGTCGACATGAGTCTAGTTCTCGCTGGGGGGACGTTGGGTCCTGCACCAGTTTGAATTGTAATCCCCGTGGGTTTCTCAGCCTTCGGCCGCATCCGAAACTGCTAATTCCGCGGTGTTGATCCTGCGGGTGCCGGCGGCCTGAGTGGAGCGATGGCCGGCGGCATGTTGCGTTCGCCCGGCGGACGGCTGGCGCTGTCGAACAACAGGCACACGTAATAAAGCGTGACATAGTTGCCACCCAGGTTCGGATCAAGCGACTCCTGTTGCAACGATCGTCGCAAGAGCTCGGTCTGACCGTACGACACGTGATACCATTCTCCCGCGAAAAGCTCGCGTCGATAGCGTCCCCAACTTAGCAGATTGCTGGCCACCAACCCGACGAGAACCACGTTCACCAACAATGCTCGTCGAGCGCTGCTTCCTTCGAGAAACCAGTTCAGTCCCAGCCATACGGGAAACAGCAAGGTCGCCTGAATCGGCAGACCATAGTACCAGAGGCGATGGTCGACATCGTAAATCGCGGGATGCCGTACGACCATCACCGCCAGCATGAAAGCACCTGCCACACTTGCCAGACACGAGTAGAGCAAGGGGGGGACGAACGCCGTCCATCGGTGGCGAGGAATGCCACGCCGCTTGAGCACGATGGCCAGCGCTGTCAGCATCAGCAGCAAAGCGAGCAATAAGGCATAGTTGCCGAAACCGAGCCAAGCCTGTTCAACCAGCAAGAGCGATCCTTGCGCCAGGTGCCAGGGTTCCGTAACGATGCGCATCAGGTCGACGCGCTGATAGCTAAAATCGGGCCGATAGCCATTGATCCAAAAGATGAGCTGCGGACCCAGCACGTAGTTGTAGAGCAACCCCGTCGCGCTGCTTGCCATGAGCGCGAGGCAGACATCCCAGTGTCCTTTTCGCCACACGGCGTGAATCGCGGTCAGCGCCGCCGACACGGTGACCAGGTAGAACCCCATGCGATCGAGCAGGCTGATCGCCGTTCCGATGGTGTACAACGAGACGACCGCCCACCACATCGCACGCCGTGCGACACCATCGCGTGGGCGCTGCTGAAAATACCAGACGAGCGACATCCCCAGCACGATCAAGGGCACCATGAGCGGCTTCGTCGAACGATAGTACATGCCGTCGGTCGAAAGTCGCACGAATCCGGTCAGATAGACCAGCAACACGAGGATCGACGTGACGGGAGGCAACCGCGGCAGGAGTCGCCCGATCCATAGTTGATGCACGAGCACCAGTGACACGGTGGCAAGGAACGTACTGGTGGCAATGAACAGCGGATACCCCATTTGCAGCCAGACGCGAAAGACTTGCGCATCGAGGTAGTCGAAGAAATAGCTCAGCTCACGCCCCTGGTAGGCATTGAAGTCGTTCGTGTGGGGGTCAAAGACCTTTGCCGCGATTCCCCGGTAGTCGAGATAATGGCTGATGAACCAGGGAGATTCTGTCTCGAGCACGCCTCCGTGCCAGTAGATCGCCGGCACGACGAGCAACACGACGACCGACAAACGCAGGGCACGCAGTACCAGGCCCCCACCTGGCTGTGGCTGTTCGGCGTCTCGTGTGTGGGTGGACTTGGGCAAAGGCGAACGCATCCAGAACGATCGGCGACCACGCTTGTGGCACCTACGGAAAGATTTCCGACCCCCTCGCGAACCGGCGACTGTATGCCAATGTCGCTACCACTTTGCGGAATGTCCAGTCGTCCGCCCGGTACTTCCGATCGTGTTCGTTGCCCCAGTTGCGCGGCCTCGTAACAACAGGTAGAATTCGTCTTATGCAAGGCACACCCGAACAACTCGAGCTGGCGAGCGACCAGCGACATCTGATCCACGCCCTTCACAATCCGCAGGCGCAAGCGCACGCCCATATTTGGGTTCGCGGCCAAGGCGCGTTGCTGTTCGATCACGACGGACGAGAATACCTCGACGGCCTGGCTGGCCTGTGGAACGTCGTCGTCGGCCACGGCCGCCAAGAGCTGGCCGACGCGGCCGCCCGCCAGATGGAAACCTTGGGATACGCCTCGGCGTACACGGGCAGCACCAATCGGCCCGCCATCGCGCTGGGCGAACGTTTAGCGGAGCTTTGCTACCCCTCGATCCAGCGATTCTTTCTCACGTGCGGCGGGGGAGAGGCGAACGAATCTGCCTTCAAGACCGCGCGCTATTACTGGAAAGTCGCGGGGCGTCCCGAGAAGACCAAAATCTTCAGCCGTACCTGGGCCTACCACGGCACCACGCTGGCCACCATGTCGGCCACGGGCATCGCCAGCTATTGGCCGATGTTCGAACCGCGGGCCCCCCATTTTCTGCACATCGCGAGCCCGTATCCTTATCGCTTCGCGCCGGCGGCGGACACCGCGTCCGACGATTCCCGCACGCCGGGACAACGGGCCGCCGATCTGCTCGAAGAGGCGATCTTGCGCGAGGACCCCGAGACCGTGGCGGCCTTTATTGGCGAGCCCGTGCAGGGGGCCGGCGGTGTGATTGTGCCCCCGGACGACTATTGGCCCCGCATTCGCGAGATCTGCGATCGGTACGACGTGCTGCTTATCGCCGACGAGATCATTACCGGCTTTGGGCGCACGGGGGACTGGTTTGCCCTGTCGCGCTACGGCATCGAGCCCGATATCGTGGCCTTTGCGAAGGGCATCACGAGCGGCTATTTCCCGCTCGGCGGCATCGGGGTGAACGGTAAGATCGCCGGCGCCATCGACCACGCTCCCGACCAACTGCGTTGGATGCATGCCTTCACCTACTCGGGGCATCCCGTTGGTTGTGCCGTGGCATTGGCGAATCTCGACATCATCGAACGCGAGGGATTGGTCGCACGCGCCGGCGAATTGGGACGCCATCTGAACAAGCAGTTGCGCACACTCGAATCTCACCCACACGTCGGCGAGGTACGCGGCCTGGGCCTGATGGCAGCGGTGGAATTGGTCGCGGACAAGACCACCAAGGCGGAGTTCCCCGCTGGCGAGAACGTGGGGGGACGGGTCCACGAGGCGACGCAACGTCGGGGGCTCTTTACTCGTCTGCGGGGAGACGTTTACAACCTGGCCCCCTGCTACGTCACGACCGAGGAGCAAATCGATCGCATGGTCTCGATCCTGGGCGAATCGATCGACGAAATCCTGCCAGGCTAATCTTCGACTGTCGCGGCGGTGCAATTGCTGCGATCCTCATCAGCGGAAGGTTACCTCGGCCGGTACGCCCCTTGCGTGCTGGTTTCCTCAGGCGAAACCTCTACCTGGCGTGTCTACAATAGAGGAAATAACACCTCGATTCCTCGCCCGGGAGAGTTCGCCTTGTCGCGCCGAACCTGGCTTGCCCTGCCCCTCGTTGTCACCTTGGTCCTGCTGCCCGAAGTGGCCCGGGCGCAGTTCGACGCGCGCGAAACGCCGGACGGCACCCCGTTGGGCCCGTCGTCGACGAGAGAACTGCGCATCGGCATGATTGTCACGGCGGGGGGCGCTCCTTGTCGGGGCATCGTGGCGACGGCGCCGGTGCCGATCGACTGGCCCGAGCAGCGCGTGCGCGTGGTCGAAGAAGACTTTTCGCCGAACGTCCGCGAAATCGACTACCGCAATGTCGGAGACACCGTGCGTCAGATGGTGCTCGACATGCCGGTGCTGGCCGCGGGGGAAGAAGCCCGAGCCATTCTCGTGCTCGAGATCGAGCGATCGCAGATCCCCGCCCCGACCGACACCTCGGGATTTATCATTCCCAAGAAACTCGACAAGTTCACCCGGCTATACCTGGGACCAAGCCCCTATATCGAAAGCCGCGATCCGAAGATCAAGTCGGCCGCGAAGGAAGCGATCGAAGGAAAAGAAACCGCCTGGGAACAGGTCGAAGGGATCTACGATTGGGTTCGCGACCGCGTGACCTACGAAGAAGGCCCCCTCAAAGGTGCGCTCGCCGCCCTGCGCGATGGGAACGGCGATTGTGAAGAACTGAGCTCCCTCTTCATCGCCATGTGCCGGGCCATCAAGGTGCCGGCACGCACTGTTTGGGTGCCCGGGCACTGCTATCCCGAGTTCTATCTCGAGGATACCGAGGGCAAGGGGCACTGGTTCCCCTGTCAGGCCGCGGGAGATCGCTCCTTTGGCACGATTGTCGAGCCGCGTCCCATTCTGCAGAAGGGGGATAACTTTCTCGTGCCCGAGCGGTCCCGCGACCGCCAGCGTTACGTGTCGGAGTATCTGACCGGCAAGGGGGGCAATCCGAAGGTCAAGTTCGTCCGCGAATTCGACGGCAAGACGTTCAATTAACCCCCCCCGACGTGCAGTTCTAATGGCGGAAACCACTGTCTCTGGACAGTTAATCAGCGATGACACACTACTCGTCGCGGTGACTGCCATTCCTGACGAGCGCAAAGGGGAACGCATCGTTGTGCTACACAAACTGATCGATGTGGCGCCAAGCGAAATCTGCCGTCGCCCGGCGGAAGCAGGTCTCCCGCCGTTATGGGTCCCAGGGCGTAACAGCTTCGTTGAACTCGACGAACTGCCGCTGCTCGGCACTGGCAAAATCGATCTCAGAAGGAAGAGTAAGCAACTGCCCGCGCGCGATTAGCGACCAATCTTGTGTGGCACGACAACGGCAGTGGCTCCGTTGAAGCGTACTTGCCGTCGCCCCACACGGCCCCGGGGCCTCGCTTTCCGCGTCTGAACAGGCACGGAAAGCTGAAGAAGACGGGGCGCATCCCGTCGCAAGAGGCGCTTCAATGGTGCCGGCCCCAGCAACCTGGCTGACTCGACCGTAGTCACCGCGAGGCCATGTCCCCTCGCACATTGGCAGCCAACTCATAAAAAAACGGGCCGCACTCGCGTTGAGTGCGGCCCGTTGGCTTTCACAAACTATTGGACGCCAGGGCGTCCTTCGCTCGTCTTAGCGACGGCGGCGGAGGCGGTAAGCTACCACACCACCGATCGTGCAGAGAGCGAATCCCAACACACTTGCCGGCTCCGGAGCAGCCAGACCGACCAGCGTGAAGGAGTAGGAGTTCCCCGGCATGCCGAAGACCGCATCCTCGTCGGTGAGGAAGGTCAACGTAGCCGTCTTGATCCCCGGCGGGAAGAGCGGATCGAAGTTCACGAAGTAGGAGATCAGGCCACCGGCACTGATTACCGTACCGGGGACGAACCCGGGCAGCGAGAACTCAACCGCATCCGGACCGGTGATCGTCGCCGAAATCAGCGTCATGTCGGTCAGCGTCGGATCGCCACCATTGGGATCGGTGGTGATGTTGCTGATATCGAGCTGAAGCTGGCCGTTGGCACCGATCACGACACTACCGAAGTCCAGGGTGTTGCCCGGAGCCGGGTTGTTGTCCGTATCGTACGGCAGTCCGTTGAAGATCGGGCCCACACCTTGGCCACTCACCGTCACCGGTACGACCTGAGCCTGATTCGTGCCGTCAGCGCTTCCGTTCGAGAAGGAGACGGTGAAGGTGCTCGAGTCGATGGTATGGGTGGTCGGCTGGTAGTTGATGGCGTAGTTGACATTCGTGTGGTCAGTCAGGCTGAAGGCCGCACCACCACCCGTGAAGCGAGCATCCGTTCCGGTATCAATCGTACCGTTCAGGTTGCTGACCGCACCTAGGCCCGACAAGTTGCCGTCACCATTGTTATGCACCGTGACCGAGGGCGGATTCGTGTTGCCCGGACCCGGAGTCAGGTAGGTGATACGGGTAAGAGGAGCGTCAACCGAGGAAGTAGCCTGCACAGGGGCAACACCTTGACCCTGAACGACGTAGGCCTCGCTCGTGGCCTGGTTGGTACCATCGGGGCTACCATTCGTGAACGACATCAGACCATTTTCCGAGTCCGCACCACGACCCGTCGGCGTATAGGTATACGAGTAGGTGTGCGTGGTGTGATCGGGAACGCTGATCGTTCCGAGCGGCGTGGGGGAGCTGGTCAGATTGAACTCACCCAGTGTCGTCGGCAGCGTGCCGTTCAGGTTGCTGACCGCACCCAGACCCGACAGATTACCGTCACCGTTGTTGGTCATCGAGACCGAAGCGGTGCCCGAAGTACCAACCAGGATGAAGCCGGCGTTGTTGGCCGACTGATCGACCGGAGTCGTCAGCGGGGCCACACCCTGACCAGTCACGTTGATCTGCAGGTTGACGGCCGTGTTGGTGCCGTCCGGATTACCATTCGTGAAGCTGTGGACCAGATTCTCCGAATCCGCACCACGAGCGGTCGGGTTGTAATCATACACGGGGTTGATCGTCGTATGATCGGGGACGCTCACCACAGCCGGACTGGACAAGGAGAACTCACCAGCACCGCCCGACAACGTACCGTTCAGATTGCTGATCGCACCCAGACCCGAGAGGTTACCGTCACCGTTGTTGGTGACCGAGGTAATCACCTGGCCCGTCGTGCCGACCAGCGTATAGGCGCCCGGCACACTCACGGCGCCACCGGCCGCGGCGGCCAACGGAGCCACACCCTGACCAGTCAGCGTGACCTGCAGGTTGTGAGCCGAGTTGGTGCCATCCGGGCTACCGTTGGTGAAGACGTGCGTGATGTTTTCCGAATCGGCACCACGCGCGGTCGGGTTGTAGTCGTACACCAGATTTTGCGAGGTGTGATCCGGCAGGCTGATCACGTTCGAACCGTTCAGCGAGAACTCGCCAGCACCACCCGAGGCCGTGCCGTTGAGATTGCTGACCGCACCCAGACCCGAGAGGTTACCGTCACCATTGTTGGTGACCGTCGCCGTGGCCTGACCAGTCGTACCCACCAGGGTATAGGCACCCGGCGTGTTGACCGCGGCGCCCGTCGCGGCACTGACCGGGGCAACACCCTGGCCGGTGACCGTGACCGTCTGGTTATGAGCGGTATTGTTACCGCTCGGGTTACCATTGCTGAAGCCGTGCGTGATATTCTGCGAATCGGCACCACGCGAGGTGGGCGTGTAGGTGTAATTCAGATTCGTCGAGGTGTGATCCAACAGGCTGATGCCAGCGGGACCCGACAGAACGAACTCACCACCACCACCCGAAGCGGTACCATTCAAGTTACTGACGGCGCCCAGGCCCGACAGATTACCGTCACCGTTGTTGGTGACCGTCGAGATGGCGTTGCCCGAGGTACCGACGAGCACATAGCCCGCGTCACCCCCGGTGGCAGCCGAGACCGGAGCCACGCCACGACCCGCAAACTGAACGGGCGCACTCCCCGAATCGCTCGTGATCGTGCGATTCAGCGTGTCCGCACCACGGCCAGTGGGCGTGTAGGTATAGACTCGCGTTTCACCCGGGGTGTTCGCCGCGATGGGACCAAACGCCTGGAACGAGAGGGGGCTAAACTCACCACCACCGTTCGGGAAGGTACCCGAGATCACACTGCCGTTCGTACCCAGGTTTTGAACCGTGAGATTACCGTTTTGGGCCGTGCCAACGAGCACGTTACCAAAGTTGAGCGTACCACCGGCCGAGGGCGTGGTGGTCAGCACCGGCACCTGCAAGGCATCTGCGGTTGTATCCTGCAATTTAATGTCCAAACCCGACACCGTGATGTCGATGCCCATGTTGAACGTAATGACACCAGAGATCCAGGCCGTCCAGGTGGCACCAGCGGCATCGATGTTCGTGACCTGCTGCGTCAAATTTTCCACCGAAGTGGCGGCGAAGTTGAACGCTAGCGGGATGAAGCTCGGCACCGAAGGGTTGACCGTGGTGCGGATATCGCGACCAGGGCCACTGAACACCCCCGGCTCCAAGTCTTGAATCGAACCGGTACCAGCCAACGTCGGAATTGCCTCGTTCAATACTTCGTTGATCGACGCAATCGTGCCGAGATTGAAGGGGGTATTAAAGAGGCCAGCGATATTCAAATTCGCGTTACCGCTGATATCGCCCGTCAAGGCACCACCGAGGTTACCACCGCTCCCTGACGAATCGATCAGGTAGTTGGTCGAGAAGTTATTTGGTGGCGTGGCAGCCAAGGTACCCGGTGCGTTGAACATATTGCTGCCGGTCTGCTGATACGTCAGCGAGCCAATCTGGCCGGTCAAGTCGGCCTGCACGTTGGCACTCAAGTCGAAGTTGATGCCAATCAGGGTGATATTACCGTCACCATTGAAACTGATCGTGTTCGACTGAAGCGGAACCGCACCGCCAGGCCCGAGCAGGTTCGCCGTGACGTTGCTGACCACCGCGTTCTGCAACGACTGCGGGGGGCTAGCGAGCGTCAACGTACCCGAACCGGTCGGATTCCGGTTAATGCTGACAGGACCCGGGTTGATACCATCCGTCAGCGAGATCGCGCTGAACTGCGGGTTGATGTTAATATTACCCGGCGCCGAGGCATTACCCAGGAAACCGAGCGAGGTCCGCAAGGTGAAGTTGATCTGGCCACTCACCGTCACACCGCCCGTGGCGGTGATCGTAGCCGTAAACGACTGATCGTCACCACCACCGTCAATAAACGTCAGTGGAATAGCCGACGCACGTTCCGTGGCAACACACATAGCCAGGGAAAGTAGCGACGCTACAAGAAACTTGGTCCGCAGAGAACTCATTTGCTGGCCCTTCCTAGAGGTTCGATCAGCTGAGCTAGGTTTGGCGAAACCGAGGCCAACCGCCATCAATGTTGTCTCAATCCCCCCCGCTGACAGCGGGTTTGCAAGCAACCCGCGCAGTAGGTGCACAGTAAGCTACGACTTGTAAAGCAAAATCCGTGCCTTGCGCGACACGTTTTTTGAACCAACGACCTGTAAGTTAGTTAGGGAAAACAATGTTCATCACCCGCCGCTCAAAATCCGTAGAAAGCGTAAATGCCGGCTTACTGGCGCCATTTACATTGTTAAGGTGTCTTTGCGCCTCGCCCGAAACGCCATGCTGGCTTGGCCGCTGACTCTCAACATCGTGCAAAAGGCCCTTTTATCCGCGCATATGCTATCGCTTGACCATAGCTACCACGGTCGCCGAGTTTACCAAGCCGTTTTTTGGTCTGCCAGTAAATTCTTGAAAATCTTTTCGATTTCCCTCGACACTTCTCCACGACCTTTCGTCGGGCTGCTTTTTTTGCTTTCTGCTCGCGTGCGCAGGGATCATGGTTAAACTGGAAGGCACGTTCTCGACCGTCCCGGGGGGGATCTGACGGCTCGCTTCGCGCGAATCGCCAGTTGTAGCACGGGCATAGCCGGTTCGATGTGCCCGTCTACCAGCGTGCCAAGCCAGCCTCATCCACACTTGAATGCACCTCGCGGGTTGCCTTGTGTGGCTGGTAGGAGGCGGCGTTTCTCGTCCCCCGACGGCCCAGACGCCACGATCCCGTTTTCACTCGAACCCGGTAGCGGTGCCTTCGATGTCGACGTCGTCTACAGCAGCCCCAGCCCCCTCGTGGCGGGCCGACTCGCCCGCCGGCTGGTGGGGCTGGACAGCATGGGGACTGCTCGCGGCCGCCCTTGGTGTCATGTACCGCGACAGCTTCGTGCAGCTCGTGAACACCTGGGAGAACGACCCGAACTACTCGCATGGGTTCTTTATTCCCTTGGTCTGTGCCTACTTAACCTATCTGGGCTGGCAACAGGTGGGCCCACCCTTTCGAGCGAACGTGCCGCGCCAGACCGTGCTGCTGGGGGTGCTAGAGATCGCCCTGGGATTCATGATTCATCTGGCGGGCTGGTTCGTGGCTCAGCCCTTGTTCGACTTACTGGGTCTGGTGTTCATCCTGCGTGGTTTTCTGCTGGCGATGGGGGGCAACGAGGTCAGTCGTGGCTACAGCTTCGCCGTGTTCTTCCTGCTGTTTGCGGCCCCCTTGCCGATGGCGATCTACCAGCCCCTGGCGGTTTTCCTGCAAGAGCTCGTGAGCGTGGTCTCGACCTTCGTGCTGGAAGTGCTGCAAATTCCCGTCTACCGCGAGGGCTACAAACTGCAATTATCCGCCGGATACCTGGAGGTCGGACCGGCGTGCAGCGGCACGCGGCAGATCACGGCGTTTTTGGCGCTGGGGGTCATCTTGGCGCATTTGAGCGATCGCGGCCGGGCCTACAAATGGGTCGTCGGCATGATGGGGTTGCCCATCGCCATCGCGACGAATTGCGTTCGCGTGCTGGTCACCGCGTTCATCCTGCTGCTGTTCGGGCGAGAATGGGCCGAGGGGGTGTTTCACACGATCGAAGGACTCCTTATGCTGGTATTAGGGACAGTACTAATGGTGGCCACGGCTTTGTTTCTGGCGAACCTGGACGACGCCTACGGTTGGGGCGGACGTCGCCAGGATGGTAATTCGGAAACGGACGCCACGCGTGCGGATGGCGCCGCCACGAATACCGTGGCGACCGAACCGAGCTAGAGTAGCGCTGCGGCAGTTTCGTACGTAGCGAGCGTGAGTTGTTGTCGAAGGGGCGTCACGAGCGTTTGCAGAGCGAGCCGTTCGGCGAGTTCGCGCTCGGTGACAAGGTCGCGTGGGGCGGCTGATTCGTGTCGAAGATGGTTCGCCCGAGGGTGTTTCCTGGTGAAATTCGGCCTACGTCTCATCGCAGTCGCAGTGGTCGTCGGCGCGTGCCTGTTGGCGCACCTGCTGCTCGTGCAATACCTGAAAGCTCCTGGCGAGTTACAGACCGTGATGCCGGCTCGTCCGCTGGCCGAACTGCCGATGGAAATCGGCGGTTGGGTGGGAGAAGACGTCGAAGTCACCGACGAGAATCAAAAATTTGGCGAGGACTATATCCAGCGTGCCTATCGCCTCGGCAATATCCAAGGCGCGTTGGTGTGGATCGTCTACGCGGCCGATGGCGAAGATCGCGGCCACCATCCCGAGATCTGCATGGCCGTGGCGGGCCGACCAGAAAACACCTCGGCCCGCACGACGCTCGACGTGCCTGGCTTCCCGCAGCCCGTCCAGCAATACCAATTCGGCACGCAGCAAGACAGCCAGTGGGTCTTCTACTGGCACTACACGTTGAATCCACCGCCGAACGAAGAGCTCGACGAATTGCAGCGTACCTTTCAGCGGATGCGCAAGCGTCCTTCGAGCATGACCCTCGAAGTCTTCGCGCCGGCGGGTGCCGACGTCGAGACGCTGCAACAATTCGTGATCGATCTGGACGCGGCCGTGCAGGAGATCCTGCCGCCGCACGCCGAACGCGGCAGCCGCCGCAGCCCGGTGATTCGCGTCGACGACGGAACCACCGCAACCGAGACAGAAGCCGCTGCCCGGCCGGGCAGCGCCGGCGCCCCGACTAGTAGTTAGGCGCCCACACGTACACGGCGACGGAACGCCACCCAGACCCTTTCATTCTCCTCTTTCCGGTGAGGAACGACTGCCGTGGCAATTTCGACGACGCGTTATCTCGTGCGTGGCCTGCTCGTGGCCATGATCCTGATCGTGGCAGGGCTGTTGGGCCTGAACATGCTGCGAGATCAACCCAGCTTCGACAAGAACAAGGCCGACGCCGCGCGCGAGGCGGGGGACTACCCGACGGCGATTGTCCACCTGCGTCGCTTGCTGCAGAAAGAGCCCAATAACGCACAGGCCCGCGTGATGATCGCGGAATTGCTGGTCGAAGAAGCGAAGAAACAAAACCCCCGCGCGTCGTTCGCGTCAGAACGTCCGGCGATGGAGGAATTGATCCGCGCCGCGGACCTGGCGCCCGACAATCTCGACATCCAGCGTCTGTTGATGCACGCCTTCGTCGACTACGGTGGCGAGGCGGAACCGGTGGCGATTCGCACGGCCACGATCGTCTCGCGGCTCGATCCCAACGATGCCACCGCGCAGTTCGTGCTGGCGCGGCAGGCCCATCAGGCGGGACAGTTGGAGGAAGCACTCTCGCGGCTCGACAAGGTCTCCGAACTCGAAAAGACCCCCTCGCTCGCGACCTTGATGCTCAAGGCCCAGATCGTCGACGGGCTCAAGGATCCGAAGCGCACCAACGAGTTAGTGGAACAGGCCGTCTCGTTGACCAGTAATCTGACGGACGAGCAACTCCAGGGGATGACTGGCCCGCAGCAAGAGCAGTTGATGCGGCTGCTGGCCGCGGGGGTCGAAATGGCCCCCGGCGTCGAAGCGGGCCAGGTCCGTCTCGGCGTGGCGCTCGACGTGCTCGAGCGTCTGCTCAAGCTCGTCGGCAACGAGCCGCGCATGATCGGCCTGATCAGCGATACCGCGGCCCGGGCACACATCGCGATCCTGCCGAATTTTTCGACGCCGACCGATAGTGAGGAAGAGCGAGAACGCCGTGCGGCGATCGCGGCGCGCGTCGAAACGCTGGCCAAGAAAGCCATCGCGGCGCAGACCGCCACGCCGCGTATCTATTGGGCCTTGGCTCGCTCGGCGTTCGCTGCCGGCAACGATGACGCGGGCTTCCGCTATCTCGACCAAGGCATCGTCCGTGCCTCGGAATCCTCGACAGAAATGTCGGACCAGGTGCTTCGTCTGCATCACCTTTACTGCACGGAGTTGATGCGGGCCGGCAAATTTCGGCTAACCGAGCCCCACGTCAAAGTGCTCAAGGCGAGCACGAACAAGAATTACCAGGGTTGGGCTCATCTCGTCGCGGGCCTGGTGGCCATGGTCGACGGCAACCGCGAAAAGTCGATCGAGGAAATCTCCCAGGCCCGCCAGCTCATGGGGGACACGTTCCTGGTGAACGTTACCATGGCAGAGAACCTGTTGCGGCTGGGCATGAAAGAGGACGCGCTCGAGTATCTCGATCGGCTCCATCCGCAGATCGCCGATCTGACCGTGAACGATGCCGAGAAGATCGCCGGCGGCTTCCTGAGTAGCGCCCCGCAGATCCATCTCGCCCAGGCGCGGACCTTGATCGATCTGAACCGCTACGAAGCTGCCGAAGTCCACCTGCAGGCCATCGAAGTCGATCGCGAGCTGGCTCCGCGTGCCCGCGAGCTGCGTGTGCAGTACCTTTGGGCTTCGGGACAGCGCGACGAAGCCTTGCGCCGTCTGGCCGCGGCCCGCACGGACTTTCCCCACGATCTGGGGCTGCTGCTGGCTCAGGTGACCGCCTATTGGGAGCTGGATCAGAAAGACCAGGCCGACGAGTTGCTGCGCAACTTCGTCGACGAGCACCCCGAAAACCTCGAAGCGCACCACCAGTTCGTGACGTATCTGTTGCGCGAAGGACGTCGCGATGAAGTCGACGAGTTCCTCGTCAAGATGGAGGAACGCTTTCCCGACAAGCCCGTGGTGCTGCTGATCAAGTCGCAGATCCACATGTCGGACAACGAGTGGGAGAAGGCGAACGCCTTGGCGGCCAAGATCGCCAAGCTGCCGGGGGGCAAGGGTATCAGCCTGGCGATTCGGGCACAGATCGCCTTGCACACGGAGAACTATGAAGAGGCCGCGCGTCTCTTTGCCCAGATGGACGCTGATGGCCGCAATGGCTCGTCGCTACGGTTCATGAAGTCGCTGGCCGAAGCCCGCATGGGAAACGTTTCGCAGGCGATCGACACCCTGGCCGGCGTGCTGGGCGTGAGCAGCATGCGGCAACAGGCCCAAAGACTGCTCGAGGGGGCGCTCGACGAGTTGATTCGTCGCGAGGGCCCCGAAGCGGCTGAGTTGAAGGTCGACAAGCTGCTCGAGGCGAACCCGCAAGACCCCTACCTGTTGTTCCAGCGTTGGAACATCGCCTTGCGGCTGAAAAAGTACGACGTCGCCAAGTCGACGCTCGACCGACTGATCGCCATCCAGCCCAAGGCCAAGACGGCGAACGATTTCATGCGGGTCCGCACGCACCTGGCCGAAGGTCGCCCGGACCTGGCCATGGAGGTGATCGAAGAATCGCTGCCGGTCAGCGCTCTGGGACAGGCCCAGGCCGAGCAACTCGGGCTGATCGTCGAAGGCGCCGAGGCCGCCGAGGCGATGGGTCAATACCAGAAGGCGCTCGATTATTCGCGCGCCGCCTTGAAGTTGAACAACCAGTACTGGGATGCCTACCTCACGCAGGCCTCGGCGCTGCGTGGCTTGGGTCAGCACGATCAGGCGATCGAGGTGGCCAAGCGGTTGGTCGAGGCGCAGCCCGGCATGTATCGGGCTCACGAGCAACTGTTCCGAGAGTATTACGAAGCGGGGCGGCTCGATGAGGCGCTGGCCGCCGCCCGCGCGGGGCGCAAGCGTTTCGAAGGGGCCACCGAACTGAAGCAGTTCCGCGACCTGATGCAGCGTTGGGAGATCCTGTCCTTGTGCCGGCTCGATCGTCGCAGCGAGCTGAACGAGATGGAGCCCAACAACAAGCCTTTGTCGCTCGTCAAGGCATCGGCTTGGGTCGAACTGCGTGAGTTCGACAAAGCCATCGACGAGTTGAATCGCATCTTGAAAATCGATCCGCTCTTTACCGATGCGCGCGTCATGGCGGCCAAGCTCTGCTTCATGCAAGATCGTTACGATGAAGCGGCGGGGCACGCCATCGCGGCGATCGGTCAGAACCGCGAGCTGTGGGAGCTGTACCCCTTGCAGGCGACCGCGCAGTTCCGGCTCGAGCAGTACGATTCGGCGTTCGGCGTGCTGCGCACGTTGATTCGCGAGCAACCCAAGAACGCGACTGGTTATCGAGAACTGGCGCGCCTGCTGCAAAGCCATAACGACATCGACGAAGCGCTCACCGTACTGGCCGACGGGCGCGAGGAGATGCCCGAGGAGCTCTCGCTGGCGCGTTTGCAGATCGAGATCCTCGCCAAGAGCAAGCGTATCCCCGAAGCTCAGAAGATCATCCAGGAGATCGCCGGAGAAAACCCCAGCCCGGAAGTGTGCCTGGTGGTGTCCGGCATTTTCTTCCAGGCCGGCGCGGCCAACGAGGCGGCCGTCTGGGTGAACCAGGCGCGAACCAACGGTGGCGACCCCATCGAATGTGCCCGACGCCTCGGTGAAATTCAGATGGCGCAAGGCATGGCCGAGGGCAATCGCGATCTGCTGGCCGAGGCCGTGAAGCAGTTCGAGCAGGTCAATCTCGCGCGTCCCGAGGATATCGTGACGGCGAACAACCTCGCCTTGCTGTTGGGCACGGTGTTCGGCCAGCCGGAGCGTGGGCTGACTCTGCTCGACAACGCGTTGAAGGGGAAGTCTCGCGACATGATGCCGACCGAGGTCATCGACAGCTACGTGCGCATCCTGCGTGCGATGGAGCGGCTCGATGAAGGTATGCAACTGGTCGACAAAGCGCTCGAAAAGAACCCCGACCAGGCGCTGCTGCTCTACCAGAAGGGCATGATTTTAATCAGCAACGGCCAGGCCGATACCGCCCGCGAAGCGCTCACCAAGGCGCTCTCGTTGGGACTGCCGAACATCGACGAGGCCGATGCTCAGCGGGCTCTCGATTCGTTGAAGTAGTACGGCTGACTACCGAGCCGATCCCCTGCCTGGCCGGCGGCTCCCTCACGAGTCGTCGGCCGGGCGTGCCACGGTCGGCGCGGGGCGCCGCGCGCGGTTACCGAGGTAACTTTCTGTCCTTCACCCTTGAGCACGTCGAACCAGCTTATGTCGGTTGCAAGCGAGCCTTCGTCGCCTCCCGAGAAGGCGCTCTTCACGCCGGTGCTCCCCGCGCATTTGGCCCTGCGCAAGAAGCATGTCGTGCTGGTGGCGGCGCTGGCGGCCTTCTTTCTGTACCTGAACTACATTCCGCTCTGGCACACCGATCTCTGGTCGCACGTCGACTATGGCCGATGGATCCTCGCCCATCGCGAGTTGCCGACGAGCGAGCCCTTCCTGCCGCTGGCCCAAGGCATGCGCGTGGTCGACTCGGCGTGGCTCTCGCAGGTCATCCTCGCGCAGATCCAGCAATGGGGTGGCGACGAATGGTTGTCGAACTCCTTCGCGATCGTCGTTTTCTCGACCTATCTGCTCTTTGCGCGGAGCTTTTTCCTTGAAACGCGTCGAATCGCGCTCGTGCTGGCGGGGCTGCTGCTGCTCGGCGCCGTCGGTTGGAGCCGGCTCTCGACGATTCGACCCGAGATGTTCGGCGCGCTATGCTTCGCGATCTTGTGCTGGTTGCTGACACGCAGTCGCTGGGGAAGTCGCAGCAGCACAGAGCCGATTGAGCAGCAGCGTTTCGATGCGCCCCTTTGGGTGGGCGTGCCCGTGCTCTTCATCCTGTGGGCTAATCTGCACGGCTCGTTCGTCTGTGGACTGATCCTGCTGGGGTGCTACTTCCTGGGACAACTTATCCTGGTCGCCGCGCGGACGCGCTCGTTCGCCGCCGTGGCTGGCGACACCGACGTCCGGCAATTGCTCGTCCTGACCGAGATCGCCACGATCGCAACCCTGCTGAACCCCTACGGTCTCGATCTGCTGATTTATGCGACCGGGTTCATGACAAACTCGAACCTGCGCGACGTGCTGGAGTGGACCCCCCTGGTGCTGACGGGCATCGGCGGTTGGGAATTCGCCCTGTCTTGGGTCGTGCTGCTGGCCGTGTGGCGTCACAGTCGGCGCCCCATCCATCCCCGCGAGGTTCTGCTGCTCGGTGTGTTTGGGCTAGCGGCAATCTGGCAGATCCGCATGCTGGCCTGGTACGCCCCGGTGTTCGCGCTGGTCGTCGTGCCCCACCTGGGCGAAATTGCCGACAGGCGGTGGCCGCGCACGGCCACGCCAGAACCAGCGCCCGAGTCGGCGACGCGCAGCCAGTGGACCTACACGCTCTGCTGCCTGGTGCTTGTGTGGATCGCCTTTGCGTTATCCGGATTGAGCCGGCCGCTGCTCGGCGGCGCCGAGCGCACTCCAGAGCAACTCTACAGCCGCTACACGCCGCGCGGCGCGAGCGCCTACCTCCGGGCGAATCCACCCAGCGGCCAGGTTTGGAATCCGCAGTGGTGGGGGGACTGGCTCACTTGGGATGGCCCGCCCGGCCTGCAACCGTTCGTCACGACGCAGTTGCACATGCTGCCGGCCGAGGTTTGGAAGAACTACATCCAGATCTACAACGCCCAGCCAGGCTGGCAGGAGCTGCTCGATCGGTATCGCATCACCACGGTCGTGCTCGATAAAGAACGCCAACCCATCCTGACGCCCGTGCTGCGACAAAGCCAGGATTGGATCCCACGCTACGAAGACGAGACGGCGCTGATCCTCGAGCGCAAGCCTGCCGAACAACTCCCCGCGAACCCCGCCCCCACGGCGCCCGCGGCCCAGGCCGCTCAATCGCCAGCAAGAAGGGCATTCTGAGCTTTCGCCCACGCCACGAATCGCCGACCGTAAATCACCTCGCGCAAGCACGAACGGGTATCGAGATGCATCCCTCCACCACGGCGTCCGGGGCAAAACGAAGCTGGGCGGCCTTTGTCGTCGTTCAGGTGATTCTGTTGGCCGCGGGGGCCGCCTGGGCCGCCAGTCGCGTCCGCGATCTCCGCGCCGAACGGGCCCTGCCTCCGCTGCGGTCCGAACCGCTGACCGTGCGTCCTACCTACAACAACAATGTCGTCGTCTCCGACGATCAATTGCGTCAGGTCCTGACTCGTCTGGTGCCGAAATTCCACGGCCAAGACTCGAAAGTCAACAACATCGACCACGCCCTGCGGTTCTGGGGCCTCGATGCCAAGTTCAGCAATCCAGCCTGTATCTCGGGCGAAGACATGCGTCGTCTGTTGCTCGACAACCATCGCTTCGTCGAGGTCTTCGGCGCGGAAACCGCCCCGTTGCTGATGGACATTCCCGGCGGTGGCGTGAAGGTCCGCGTCAAAGAGGGACAGCGCTCATCGAGCCACTACGATCACACGATTGCCGGTCTGGCCGAGGTAGGCACGCCCCTCGATTTCCCGGTGACTACCGCCACACAGCAGACCACATATCGCGCCATGCTCGAGCAATCGCTACGAGATTTCAGCGTGAACCAGTGGGAGTACGAGTGGTCGGCTCTGGCCTATACCCTCTTCCTGCCGGACGCGCCAGGCTCGAAAAGCAGTGCGGAAGAGCCGCTGCACTGGGTGACCCAGGAAGGCCAACGAGTCGACTTCGACTTTCTGGCAGAACGCATCATGCGGCAAGAAGTGCCCCAGGGAGTGTGCGCTGCGAACCATCGCATGCATGCCCTGGTGATGATGTTGCGCATCGACGACGAGCACAAAATCCTCTCTCCCGAGGGGCGCCAGCGCATCATCGAATATCTGCAGGGGATTACCCAGATCCTGGTGAAGAACCAGCATCCGGACGGCTATTGGACCATGGACTGGCCTGCTGGGATCGGCATCGAGCCGAAGAACGCCGGCGACTTATCCCCGCTGGCAGGCCATATCCTGGCGACAGGGCACCCGCTCGAATGGTGGTCGCTGGCGCCGGAGGAGGTCCACCCCCCGCGTCACGTCCTCGCGGCAGCGGGGCAATGGCTGAGCAATGCCATCATCAATCTCACCGACGAGCAAGTCGAAGAGTACTACACCTTTCTCACGCACGCCGGCCGCGCGCTATCGCTCTGGCGCGGTCGATTCCCGACCGAGGTCGATCTCGGCGACGTACTGGTGCCCGCGGATAAGAGCACTTCGCCGGCCACTGCCGAATAAGCCTCTGGGGCCCAAGACGCACGGCCCGGGGAGCAAGCTGCGGATAAAAGCACTTCACACCGGCCACCGCCAATTAAAAGTACCGCTGCGGGAAGTGGCGTTCTTTCCGGGGTCCGTCCTTTCAAATGGTGCTACGCGACCATTCGCCGGAAAAGGTCCGCCGACCTTGCGTCTACCGCCATCTACGAGAATCGATGGTGTCGCAAGGCTTTGCGCTCTGGCAAGCAGTCGCGGTGGTCTTGTTTGCCGACCGGTGCATTGATCGTTCGACGGCTCAAATCTGTAAGGCGCACTTTACAGGCTAGCGCTAACGCGCTTAGGGAAGCATAGCGATTTACAGCGGTTTTCAGCGAACACCATGGTGAGAAAAGCTCGATTGAAGCTGACGAGACCACCACAGCAAAAACTCGCAAGTCATTTTCCATAAATAACTTGTGTGCGAACAGCCAGATCGAGTGCAGAAATCCCAAAAAATACTTAACCCAACGGCACGAGTGCTGCATTATGTGGGGCGTGCTTGAGGCGGTCACCCGTCTCAGGGGGAGTCGAGCCAAAGTGGTTCGACCGAGAGTCTGAATGGGACGCCTCACAATCAAGGGAGATACAAATGTCCGCAATTCGTCGATTGTGGAATGAAGAAGACGGTGCGATCGTCTCTTCGGAATTGGTTCTGGTCGCCACGTTGTTGGTGATCGGTGTCGTGACCGGCCTGAGCTCGGTCCGTACCGCTGTCGTGACCGAGCTCGGCGACGTCGCCGACGCCATCGGTGCGATCAACCAGAGCTACAGCTTCGGTGGGACCACCGGTCACCACTCGGCCACCTCGGCCAGTGCCTTCACCGACGCTCCGGATGCTTGCGACGCCGTTGGTTCGAGCTGCTCGCAGACTGGCAACACCAGCCACTGCCTGCAGGTCTGCACCACGCCGCACACCCCCGGCTAGTTTTGTCGGTACTGCGGATATCCGAAAAGGGTCCTGGTGGGTCTCCCCCCAGGACCCTTTTCTTTTTCTGCGGCTCCCATCGGTCGCTTCCGCACTAAGAGCCAATTCGTACTCAGGAAATCCATGAGCCGTGGGCTTGCTCGTTACGAGCGTTATGGACGGAACAATCGGAACGCCTTCCATCGTCGGCGGTTCGTCACCGGACGACAAACACCACAGCGATGCTACCGGCTTTGAAATCCATCGATTAGAGTGGACCGCAGCGGTACTTCGCCGCCCTTCTTGCCGGAGCTGTTTCCAGCCGTGAATGCCGCGACTGTCGTATTTCTTGCCGCCGTGGGTGTGTTAACGCTGGTGGCCGCGTTTTGGGACGCCCGCACCCGCAAGTTGCCCAACTGGCTCACCGTATCCGGCTTCGCCGCCGCACTCCTCTTCCATGTGACGACAGGGGGGCTGGCAGGACTTGGATACTCGCTGGTCGGCTTCCTGACCGGCTTTGGCATCCTGCTGTTGCTGTGGTTGACAGGGGGAGGTGGGGCGGGAGACGTCAAGTTGATGGGGGCGCTCGGCGCCTGGCTGGGCGCCAAGGGGACGCTCTACGTCTTCTTCGTCAGCGCCATCCTGGTCGTGATCGGCTTCGTCGGTTGGTTTGCCTATCGACTGCTGCGTCATTTACTGGGGTTCGACGGCAAGGGGGGCCGCCGCAAGAACCTGTTCGAAACCTTGCGCCCCAAGCGCACCCTGGCCGATGGCAAGCCTGCCCCGCGACGGGGTATTGTGCCGTTCGCGCTGCCGTTGGCGCTCAGCACGTGGCTCGTGTTGCTGGCCTGGCGGATTCTGGCGATTCCCGTCCTGGGAGCCGCCCCCTGGCTGGTGACATAAACCCAAAAACAATTTCGCGCAGCTCCGACACATTCTGCGTATACTAATCGCGGCACTTCGGCGGCATGGACGCTTTCCGACAAACGCTCTGACGAAGATCACGAGGCGTTGGATGACAGCGTTCCCACCATTCATGTCGCGACGGCAGTGGCAATCCGCTCGTACCGGGCGCCGCGGGGCGATCCTCACTTTCGAGCTGCTGCTGATTCTGCCGATCGTTCTGGCACTTTGCCTGGCGGTCGTCGAGCTCAGCCTGCTCTGGTCGGGCAACCAACGACTAGCCTTGGCTAGTCGCGCCGCCTGCCGCGTGGCGACCTTGCCCGGCAGCACCGACGATGATATCCGCCAAACCGTGCTGCAATCGCTGTTGGGGCATCGCCTGGGCAGCGTTGTGAAGATCGAGATTCAACGCGGCGCCATTGCTGGCGACCCGGTCGGCGTCCGACTGATCGCCCCGATGCAGGCGGCCTCCCCTGATCTGCTGGCCATTGTCGGGTTCAGCCTGGCCGACCGGCAGTTCAGCGTGGTCAGCATCATGCGTCAAGAATAGCGAGCGCATCCCCAAAACCCGTAGGCAGGGGTAGACTCGCTGGCCATAGATCGGCCCCAGGCGCCCTCGCTCAACGACGGAAAACGAGTACAAAAAGTCAACGCTGTTTTGTTTGACGGAGCTAAAAACCGCGTACATACTGGGGCTTCTGACTTGGCGCTGCTTGCCGCGATTGCCCACGTTCCCCTCAGAGGAAGGACGGCATCGCGCCGGCGCGCCATACGCAGCACTTGTTCCGCGCAATGCGCAAACCATTTTGAACAGTAACGCAAGATGATCGCTTGCCGGTACGCCCTGCATACGAGCGAACATGGTTGCGGCGCCCACGAAAAGATTCGTATCGAACTCAGCGAGGAGGACAGGAATTGTCCCGCATCAGCACCGAGACTATGACGTTTGGCATTCTCGCTCTCCTGTTCGGATTGGGAGGTGCCTACCTGGCGCGACTCTACTTGCGTCCTGAGCCCGAGGTGGAAGCCGCCGCTCCCCCGCCGGCGATCGACGTGCCATTGGCGGCGATGGATCTGCCGACCGACAAGTTGCTCCGCATGGGAGACATCGTCATCAAGCCGATGACGACCGCGCAGATTGCGGATCAGAACATCGACCCCGATCGCACGTTGCTCAATCCGCAACAAATCATCGGTCGTCGCTTGAGCCGACCGGTTCGCATGCTGCAGCCGTTCCTTACCGATTCGCTGATGCCGGAAGGAACGCGTCCTCCGCTGACCGCCAATTTGAAACCGGGCTTACGCGCGGTGACGGTGCCGCTGAGTGGTCTCGATGCCGTGGGGGGCTTTGCCGGTCCTGGTTCGATGGTCGACGTGTTCTTCCGCACGAAGTCGATCTTCGATGAGCGGCCAGGCCGCGTTTCGTTTCCGGACATGACCAAGCTGCTGCTGGAGAACGTGCAAGTGCTCGCACTCGGCCCTTACACGACGCCGGGTGAAATGATCGAAGAGGACGCGGCCGACATCAACACCGTGACGTTTGCCGTGACTCCCGATCAGGCCGCCAGGCTGGCCATCGTCGAAGGCCGCGGCGATCTCTCGCTCGTGTTGCGCGATCCGAACGAAACATCCGCGCCCGGCGGCGCCGGTCGCCAACCGACGGTCTCGACGTTTATGGACGTGTTGGGTTGGGAGCAGCCGCCCGGTCCTTGGATCACCGAGGTCTACACGCGAGGTTCGGGTTCGGCGAGGCAATTCCCGCGCGACGATATCGCGCCCCCCCGCGAAGAGTCGTTCAGCAGCAGCGCGGACGAGCCGATTGGGGCGCCCATCGTGCCACCTGGCCGCACCACCCAACCCAGCAGTGGCAGTGGCGCACGTTAGGCGATAAGAGAGTCTGAGCAACACGCACAGGAATGATTCACGCTAAGATAACCATCGGGGTGGCAAGACAACGATCCAGGAGCCAAGCGACGGGAGGAAGGCCGAGCGTTCGACGGGATTCGATTGCCCCTTCAATGGATTGAAATAGCGCGGCGCGCACAGCATCGACTCTCGCTCCGGCACGACCGGGGCAGGGTCTCCACTCTCGTGTGCCGCTTTCGGCCGGCCATCCTTCGCCGGTCTCTTGACATTTCACATGAATTTTCGCGCAGCGGCAGAGTGGTTCGTTCGAATCGCCGGGGCCGCCAACCGTGGCGACACGTGGGTGGAAGCTTGCTCCCACCGCACGCGGTCTCCACGCGCAGCTTTTCGGAGTGGAGCTTGAAGACGGCTGCATCCACGAACATCGCCTACACCGCCACGGGAGCCGCGCGTCGGCTGCCCTTGTCGCGGCGCCGCGCCCTGCGTGCTGGTGGCAGTCGCCGCGGGGCACTCTCGGGCATGTTGGTCGTGGGGTTGATTCTGCTCTTCGCCGTGCTGGGGTTGGCCCTCGAGTTGGGACTGATCGCCCACGTGCAGGTTCAATTGCAAACCGCCACCGATGCCGCCGCGCTGGCTGGCGCGGCAGAACTGCTCGACGAGAGCGTGCTGCGGCCCGGCGAATCACCCGATTGGACCGACGACATCGAGCTCGCCTTGAAGCAATCGCAGGTCTTTGCCGCCAGCAACGTCGCGGGGGGCCAAACCGTCGCGATTCTGCCAAATCCGCAGAACGATCCGAACGGCGACTTCATCGTCGCCTGGCTCGAATCCTCGACGAATCCTGGCGAAGTACCGCAGCTCTATCCCGACTCGGGGCGCTGCAACACGCTGATCGTGCGCGCGCAACGGACGCAAGGGCGTGGCAATCCGGTTCCTCTCTGGTTCAGTCCGGTGGTCGGCATCGCCACCGCCGACGTGCTGGCCGAAAGCCGCGCCACGCTCGATCAACGCATCTGCGGATTCCGTCCGCAGGGGCTGGGCGCGATTCCCGTCGTGCCTTTGGCGGCACTGGCCAAGGGTTCGCAGGACGCCTGGTTCGAACAATCGCAGACCACGCCGATCGAGGGCGTCAACGACAAGTACACCGTCGACTATCGCACGGGAGTCGTCACCAAGGGGCCCGACGGAATTCCCGAGATCGAGTTGAAATCGCCGCTCGAAGATGACGCCGGCACCGATGGCAACTTCCTCGTGCTCGAGTTCAACCCCGACCCCCAACAACAAAATCAATTCCAGCGGCAACTGGAGCTTGGCCTGACGGCCGCCGACCTCGTCGACCAGAACGGGCAACTTCTGCTCGACAAGTCGGGCCAGTTGGTCGTGCCCGGCACGGGCATCAACGAAAAGCTACTCGGACGACTCACCACGATCGTCGGTGAGAATCGCGTGTGGCCCCTGTTCTCGGAGCAAACCGACTCTGACGGGACAACCGCCGTCGTGCTGACCGGCTTCGCCGCGGGGCGGATCGTCGATGCCCGAGTGAATGAAGACGATGAAGCGGTCGTGCTCGTCCAGGCCAGCACCCTGGTCACGGGCACGGCGCTCGTGCGCGAACTGGGTCCCCACGACCAACGGAACCCCTGGATCGCGCGGCTCTGTCTGACCAGGTAGTAGGCGGGTCGAACGTAGACAGGTCAAACACAGCCAAGACCACGAACTTAGCGGAAGCAGGAATACGATGCGTGTCGTGATCGCACATGGGGATGGAGTCAACACGCTGGAACTGCGCCAGGCCGTGCATGGCGCGGGGCTGGAGTGTGCCGCCGAAGATTGCGCCAACTTCACCGGCTTCGAAGAGCGCCTGGCTCAAAGTGGCGTGGATCTGGTGCTGGTGGTCTTTGGCGACCGTGCTGACGTGGCCCTGCAGGCGATCAGTCGTGCGGCGGCGATTACCAATGCCCCCGTGCTCGCGGTAGGGCCCACGCACGATTCGAGCCTCGTGCTGCGGGCGCTGCGCGCCGGGGCACGCCAATACCTTGATTTGGCCGATTTGCGCGACGATCTGGATCTGGCGCTCGACAAGCTGGCCGCGGCCGGCGCCGATCCGCGGCAGCGCGGCATGGTGATCTCGGTGTACGCTCCCACACCAGGCAGCGGCAGCTCGACCATCGCGGCCAATCTTGCCGGCGCGCTGGTCCGCGCTCATCCCGATGAGATCGCCCTGGTCGAGTTGACGCGCGAGGATGGCGATCAGGCCTTGCTGCTCGATCTGACGCCGCGGTTCGGCGTGGCCGACGTATGCGCCCGCTCGCAGAGTCTCGACACGGTCAGCCTGCGTCATAGTCTCGAACATCATCGCACCGGCCTGCACGTGCTGGTGCAGGGGAGCCATCAAGGCGTGCCGTCGGCCGTCAGCTCCGAGGCGTTGCGTCGCCTGGTCGTGCTGCTGCGGAGCATGTTCCGCAATACGGTGATCGAGCTCGACCGCGCGACGACCGACGAACAATGGACCGCGATGGCCATGTCGGATCTCATCGCCCTGGTGGTGCGTCCCGACGTGCCTGCCGTACGCCGTGCTCAACGTGCCGTGCAAGAAGCGGCCAAGCACGGTATTCCGCGCGATCGCATGCGGCTGGTCGTCAATCGCTGGGATCAGTCGGGGCAGCTTCCGTTGAAGAGCATTCAAGAGATCCTGGGCTTCAGCGAGCCGCTGTTGATTCCCGACGATCCCGACAAGGTGAACAAGGCCACCAATCGCGGACTGCTGCTTACCGAGCTAGCGGCCCGGGCCACGATTACACGACGTTTTGGTCAACTGGCGAAAAGCCTGAACGGCCGCAAGTAGTACGGCTAGGAAGTCCGCCAAGCGCAGGCAGCTATGGAAATGATCGACCGCAATCGCGAACCGCAACCAACCGAAAAAGCCTCTGGCGAGAGCGCGAGCTCGTCGAATCGCTTTCTCGATCGTCCCGCGCGCCAGACCTTGACCGGCGCCGACTTGGGTCACGTGGATCGCCACGAACTCGAGTTTCAACGTCTGAAGGCCAAGATCCACGAAGAGCTGGTCGAGTCGCTCGATCTGTCGCGCGTGACGCATCTGGGGCGCATGCACTCGCGAGGCGAGTTGCGCGCCGTGGCCGAACGTCTCTGCACGAATCGCCGCGAGATGCTCAATCGGCTCGACCGCGAGCGGATGATCGAAGAGCTCATGGACGAGATGTTCGGCCTGGGCCCGCTCGAGCGGCTGCTCAAGGACAAGCACATCGCCGACGTACTGGTCAACGGTCCGCACCATGTCTACATCGAGCGTTTTGGCAAGCTCGAGCTGACCGACATCGTCTTTGCCGACGAACACCACCTGATGCGGATTATCCAGCGCATCGTGGCCCGGCTCGGTCGTCGTATCGACGAAGTCAGCCCGATGGTCGATGCCCGCCTGCCGGACGGTTCGCGCGTGAACGCGGTGGTCCCTCCCTTGTCGCTCGACGGTCCGACGTTGTCGATTCGCCGTTTCGGCAGCGAGCCGCTGGGCATCCACGATTTGACCGATCGCACGTCGATTCACGAGGACATGGTGACCTTCCTGGCTGCGGCGATTCAGGCCCGGGTGAGCTTCCTGATCGCCGGTGGCACGGGTGCCGGCAAAACGACGTTACTCAATGCCCTGTCGACGTTTATCCCGCAGGCAGAGCGTCTGGTAACGATCGAGGACTCGGCCGAGCTCAACCTGCGGCACCGCCACGTGGTCCGCATGGAAACGCGCCCGCCGAACACCGAAGGCATGGGCGAGATCACCCAGCGCGACCTGGTCCGCAACGCCCTGCGCATGCGTCCCGACCGCATCCTGGTGGGCGAAGTCCGCGGCCCCGAGGTGCTGGACATGCTCCAGGCCATGAATACGGGGCACGAAGGTTCGCTGACCACGATCCACGCCAATGACACGCGCGACGCCCTGAGCCGCATGGAGATGATGGTGGCCATGGCCGGTTTCGAGCTGCCCATGGCTGTAACCCGGCAGTACATCGCCACGGGCATTAAATTGATCGTCCACCTGTCGCGTCTGGTGGGCGGCGAGCGTAAAGTGATGCGAATTACCGAGCTGCTCGAGGTGTCCGACGGCAATTACGTGTCGCAAGACATTTTTGGTTTCGAGCAGTTGGGCGTGACCCCCGAGGGCAACGCCTTCGGCGAGTTCTACACGACCGGCACCCGACCGTCGTGCCTGAGCCGCCTGCGAGCCGCCGGTTGCTTGTTGCCCGACTCGATGTTCGAAGCCAAACGTTTCGGCGTGCTGGCGAAAGACGTGCCTTCGATCGGCACCGAGACGGCCGATTCTGTTTTGTAGTTGAGCCTGGGAGACCATTGTCGTGCCCACGTTACCCTTGCTCGTGCTGGCGATCTTCGTGGCCTTGGCATCGATTGCCGCGGCGGTGGGGCTGCTGCTGCGCGACATGTTGTTCCGCCGACGAACCACGCTCGATCGGCGACTGGGAACCATGGCCGATTCGGGCGAGGTCGGATTCGCGCCGAACACTCCCGAGTTCGATACGACGCCCACGCTCAATCCGGTCCGCCGCATGACGCGCTGGTTCGTGCGTCTGGTGTACGAATCGGGCGTCGACATGCCCCCCGAAGCAGCGCAATTGCTTTTGCTGTTGTGTGGGCTGGTCGTGGGCGGGTCGCTCTTCGTGTTGTGGCAAGACGAACCCTTGCCCGGCATCCTGGGCATGATCGTCGGTATGTCGTTGCCGATCTTCTACCTGCTGTGGCTGCGTGCGAATCGCATTCGCGTCATGCAGGAACAACTGCCCGACGCGCTCGACCTGCTGGTGCGTGCCGTGCGCGCGGGTGAAAGTCTCGATCAGGCGATCGAACTGGTCGGCACGGAGACGCCCGAGCCGCTCGGGAGCGAGTTCCGCCGCTGTGCCGCGCAGATTCACATGGGCCTGTCGCTGCACGCCGCCGTTCGCTTGCTCGCGCAACGCGTGAATCTGATGGAAGTCCGCATCTTTGCCACCACGGTGATGGTCCACCGCCAGACGGGCGGTAACCTGGCGATCACGCTCGAACGCGTGGCGGACGTGGTGCGCGACCGTATCAGCTATCGCCGCCGCTTCCGTGCCGCCACGGCGGGGGGGCGTTTTGCGGCCATTCTCATCGCCTGCCTCGGCGTGCTCGCGTTCAGCTATATGCTCTTCTTCGAGCCCGAGTATTTGAACGCCTTCTTCGCCGAGCCGATCGGCTGGCTCGTGCTATCCGCGGCGGTCGTGTTGCAGTTGCTGGGCATCCTTTGGGTCGCCTCGCTGCTGCGTGTCGATTACTAGAGTTTCGAGTTTGCGGGGAGCGCCGGCGTCATGAATCCAGACATGCTCGTGAACCTGATGGCAGTGGCTACGTTCGTGGCCATTTTCATCGCGGCGTTCATCTTCTTGCAGTTTCTGATCGGCCGGCGCTCCGATCCGATTCGCGATCGTCTCGAACGCGCGGTCGCCGATGGCGAGGGGGACGGCATCGATCGCCCTCGGCCGGACGATGAGGCCCTCTTCGGCTCCCTCACGGCCGGTCTAGCCGCGCAGATTCCGCAGACGGCCTTCGAAGAGGCCGGCCTCGATCAAGACTTGCGCCGCGCGGGCTACTATCGCCCCAATGCCCGCCGCGACTACCTCGCGATGCGTAACTTGCTGTTGATCGTGTGCGTGATTGCCACGGGCATCGCGGCAGTGATCTCCGGTCCCGACAACTGGGACCTCACGATCATCATTCTCATCGTGGGGGCGGTGGTATCGGTGCTGGCGTTCGGCCTGCCCCGTTTCTACATCTACTTCAAAGCTCTGGGTCGCGTGCGACGGATCATCAATGGTCTGCCCGACGCACTCGATATGATCAGTATGTGCGTCTCGGGCGGTCTGGCCCTGCAGCCCGCGCTCGACCGCGTGAGCCGCGAGCTTTATGTTTCGCACCCTGACCTTGCCTTGGAGCTGGCCATCGTGCGTTATCAGGCCGAGGTGGGGAGCCTGGGGCGTGCGTTCCGCCAGTTGGCTTTCCGTATCGACGTGCCCGAGGTGAAGTCGATCTCGTCACTCGTAACCCAGGCCGAGAAACTCGGCTCGAACGTCGTCGAGGCCTTGCGCGACTACGCCGATACCATGCGGCAGAATCGCCGTCAGCGTGGCGAAGAGCAGGCCAACCGCACCGGCATCAAGCTGCTCTTCCCGCTCGTGCTGCTGATGGCCCCGTCGGTCTTCATCCTGCTGTGGGGTCCGGCCCTGCTCGAACTGCGCAGCTTCTTCCTGAATGAGACAGGACCGGGGGGTGCGTTCGACCAGTTGAGCGTTGACGACATCCGCAATACGACCCAGGGCAACAATCTGCTCGATCGTCCCACCGGCCCCGCCCCGGCTACGCAGCCGCTGCGCACCGTGCGTTAACGTCGCCACGTGGTCATGCGCGCTGATTCTCCTGTTGGCCGTGCGCACTTGGCAGCATGCTGCCGTCGAGCAGGGCAGCACAAGACCACCTAGCAGGCGCAAGTCATCTCCGGATCAGTCAACGACCGTTTGGTTCATGACTGACATGTGACGCCCGCTCTCCGTCATCCGCCCCATCCGCTGCCGAATTTGTTCTTCGACTCGGCAGATGAAGAATCGCTGGGATCGTTCCCTTCGCCCGGTTGTCCGGGCAGATCTTTTTTGCCCGGCTGGCGGGATGGATTACTCTCGACAGGCGTCATGTCTGTGGAACCGGGAATGGCAGGCCCTGCCAGGCGGCGATGGACGACGCGGCCCTTCAACTCGTGCAGCAATTACTGTCGCAGCATGCGGCGGCGCTCGAGTTGTACGCGCGGCAATGGTGCCACTCGCCCGAAGATGTCGTGCAGGAGGCGATCCTGCGCCTGGCGCGGGAGCGCCCGTTGCCCGAACGCCCCGTGGCATGGCTGTACATTGTGGTGCGACACGGGGCGATCAGCGCCGCGCGTGGCGCGTCGCGCCGCCGCCACCATGAAGAGGCGGCCGGCGCTCGCCAGGAGTGGTTCGTTGCTGGTACGAACGAATCGCTCGATGCGCGGGAAGCGGCGGCGGCCCTGTCCGAATTGCCACTCGCCGAGCGCGAGGTGGTGGTGGCGCGGCTGTGGGGCGGATTGAGCTTTGCGGAGATCGGTCAATTGGTCGGTTGTTCTTCGAGTGCCGCACATCGCCGCTACTTTGCGGCGCTCGAAACGTTGCGAGAAAGGTTTGGTGTGGAATGTCCTCCCACGAGCGACTGCCCCAAGAACTGAGCAACTTCGAACGAATCCTGGCGGGGCTCGCTCCCGCGCCCAGCCGGATCGACCGAGATCGGTTGATGTTCGAACTGGGCGTGCAGTCGGCCACGGCGCCGCTTGCCGCGTCCCCGGGCGGGCGCCCGTCGCGGTGGATCTCGCCCGCGGGGGTTTGGGCAGCCGCGGCGGTGCTGTTGGCTTGCACGTCGCTGGGGTTGGCCATGCGTCTGGCAGCCGCGCTGCGCCAGGCCGACGACGCCACGACGATCGCCGCACAAACCGATGGCCCAACGCCGTTCATTGATGCGCCGGTCAACAGCGTTGCGATGTCCGTAACACGCGACGCAGCCGAGCGAACTACGGCCAGGGCGACTCGCTCGGTGGAGGAATACTGGCTGCTCCGGGTCTCGAACCCGGGCCTGCGAGGTGGCGATGCATGGCGTGTGCGTCCGTCGTCGTCGCGCAGCTTGATCGAGCCGGGCACACCGCTGATCGTGGCCGAAGCCAGGCCCGATCTCCAGGAATCGGCGAGTGGCCACCCTCGCCTTCCCGACCCTCAACCGATTCCCCGGCGATTGAATGATCGCCAGCAGTGGCAGGACTGGCTCGAGACGTTCAATTAAGCCTGCCGCTAGACGCTCGTCTCTCCCTCTTTCATATCTGCGAGGATTCTATGCGATCTGCCTTTGCGTGCGCAATCTGCGCGCTGATGTTATTCAGTAGCGCCATCGCCGACGACAATCTCCGGCTGGTGAAACTGACCATCAGTCCGGCCGGCATGCCCGTCCCGGCCATACGTTATCGGCTGACCCCGATCACGCGCGATCTCCGGCCGGGGAATGCCGCCGCGTTGTACTATCGCGCTTACATCGAATTCCAAAGTATCGAAAAGCAACTCGATCCGCGACTGCCGAGCGAGGCGACCTTCAAAGATCGCTTGGAGGCAGCTCGGCAGGCTAGTGACGGTATCTGGCTCGATCAATCGATCCGTGAGTTTCCGCTGGAGCAGGCCAAACTGGGACTCTCGCTCTGGTCAACTCCGCTCAATGAAGTGGCCTTGGGCGCCACGCGTTCGCAAGCCATCTGGGATCTACCGCTGCGCGAAGGGGGCGTCGCCACGCTGCTACCCGAGATTCAAGGCATGCGGAGCCTGGCACGCTTGGTGGCCTTGCAGGCCAAGATCGAAATCGCCGAAGGGCGTTTTAATGAAGCGGCCCATACTCTTACCACGTTGCTACGTTTAAACCAGCAGGTCAGCGAATCGGGCACGCTGATCAGCTCACTTGTCGGCATCGCCTGCGATGGGATCGCGCTCAATGAAGTCGAGGAGTGGATCGACTCGCCGAATTCTCCCAATCTGTACTGGGCTTTGACCGCACTGCCGAATCCGCCGATCGACATTTCGATTGGTCTGGAAAGCGAGCACTCCTGGATTACCGCCGATATTCCGTATCTCGATCTAATCGAGAACTCGGTCCTATCCGATGAGCAGAGCCGCGAACTACTGAAGCGAATCAGTGGCTTTCTGGAGATGGCGTTCAGCGAGGGGACGGTCGAGTTGCCAGGGGGAGTGAAGCTTCCCGGCACCTCTGAGTTGTCACAACTATTGCCCATGCTGGCCACTTATCCCTCAGCCAAGCGTGAGTTGATTGCGCGCGGACGCAGCGCCGACGAAGTCGAAAGAATGCCCGTGGCGCAGGTCGTCGTGCTGCGTTGGGTGCAGGAATATCGCGACATGCTCGACGAGATGATTGTCTGGGGCCCGCAACCGTTCGCGGAATCGGCTGGAGCACTGGCCGACCTGGACGAACGCAGCATGGATGTCGGCAAACACCCCTCGGGGCATCTCGCGGCACTGCTGTTGCCCGCGGTCGGAGCGGCGCGTCGGGCAGAAGTGCGATTGCAGCAGCGCGTGGCGTTTCTGCGCGTCATCGAGGCCTTGCGTCTGTATGCCGCTTCGCACGGCGGGGGATTGCCAGCAAGCCTTGACGAGATCCGAGAAGTTCCGGTGCCGCTCGATCCCGTCTCGAACGAGCCTTTCATCTACGAATTAAAAGGCCAGACCGCGACGCTCCGCGCGAAATCGGCCCAAGCCACCATACTTGATCAACGCTACGAGATCATGGTGCGCAAATAGCTTTTTGCTCAGCGGTTTTTCACAAAAAGAAAGGAAACCATCATGCGAGCCCACAGGACCCGCGTCTCGCTCGGCGCCGTGCTTCTCGTGTATTGCCTGCCGGCAATGCTCCGAGCCGACGACGTCGCTTCTTACGAATCGATTCAGCGATTGCTCGACGAACAAGCGATTGCCGTGGCACGACTCGATCTGAAAAGCGCCTCACCGCTTTCCATTCTGCAAGTCGTCGAAGCGCAGCCCGACCTGGCAGCCACCGTGCAAGATGCCGAGCAAGCAGCCAAACTCGCCGAACGCATACGCGACGCGGCGGGCCCCATCGCTTACCTCATCTACTCGGTGCCACTCTCGACGGAATTGTCTGCCTTGTGGGCAGTCCCCTTGAGCGATTCCACGAACCCCGCGGCCGCGCTCAAGGCCTTTCCCGCGAACAGTAGACTCACCGACAAGTGGGACCGCAAAGTTGTCGACGGCTTGCTGATTGCCGGTCCCAAGCGCCAAGTCGCGGCGGCCGCCGCGAGGCTGGAAAGCGAGACACCGGCCGCGGAATTGGGGCGCGTCTCGCTCGAAGAAGCATTCGCCGCGGTCGCCGATGCACCGAGCGCGTTCGCCATCGTCCCCTCGGCCGATCAGCGGCGTGTGTTGCGCGAAGTGACTCCAGATCTCCCCGCTCCCTTCGGGGAAGCCAAGTTGCGCGAATTCCTGCAGCGAGTGGAATGGGGAGCTGTGGGGATCGATCCAGAGAAGTCGCTGCACATCGTGCTGCAAACCGCATCGACGGAAGCCGCCGCCGAGACAAAACGTCTGGCAGAAGACCTACAACAGTCCATGGCCAACGTCGATGTTGCATCGCCCGAAGGACTAGCCGGTCTGCTGCTTCCCTTGGCAGCTACCTTGAAGCCGGAATCTCGCGGCGATCAGGTACATTTCCAGGTCGATGGCGCCCAGCTTGCCAGCGCGCTCGCGCCCGCGGTCAAGTCCGTGGCCACCAAGGCCGATCGCGCCGCCGCGATGAATCAATTCAAGCAGGTTGCGATTGCCATGCACAACTATCACTCGGCGGTGAAGGACGCCAACGGGAAGAGCCGCTTCCCCGACGTGGCCAGCACCAACACCGAGGGCAAGCCCTTGTTGAGTTGGCGCGTACACCTGCTGCCCTATCTCGACCAAGGCCAACTCTACGGCGAGTTCCACCTCGACGAGCCGTGGGATAGCGAGCACAACAAGAAGCTCCTCGAGCGCATGCCGGACATCTTTCGCCTGCCGGGTGTGCAGGCCGGCGTGGGCAAGACCTGCATGGTGCTTCCCGTGGGTAAGCAGACCGCGTTTCCCGATGGCAAGGGACTTGCCATCCGCGATTTCACCGACGGCACGTCGAACACGATCTTGTCGCTCGAAGTCGACAACGAACACGCCGTACCGTGGACCGCGCCCGACGATCTAAAGGTCGACGCGGCGGATCCGACGAAGGGGCTCGGCCAACACTACGGCGAAGGGACCCTCGTCATGATCGCCGACGGCTCGGTACGCTTCCTGCCCCAAGCGACCACGGCCGAGCAATGGAAGGCCCTGCTCTCGCCGGCGGGGGGAGAAGTAATCGAGAGAAACTAGCTGCTACTCCAGGGACGGGCACCGGAAAAGTGCCCGTCCTTTTTTGTTGCGCTAGCGCGGACGGGCCAGATTACCTGACTCGCGAATCGGGGTCGCGCTGCCGCGGACGGTGTTTTCGCCCGCCGCGCCGATCATGCCGTACTTGCGCATCTTGTTGTAGAGCGTGACGCGGCTGATGCCGAGCGCCCGGGCCGTCGCGGCGCGATTGAAGTCGTGCGCGCGGAGCGTCTGCTCGACGATTTCCTGCTCGGTCGTGGCCACCTGGGCCGTCAGGTTCGAGGCGGCCATGGGGGCCTCGCGGCGTGCCTGGACCGTCTTTTGTGCCTGCAACACGGTGGCCGAGAGATCCTTCGTCGTCAGTTCGCCGGTGCGGCAGAAGAGCACGGCGCGCCCCATCTGGTTCTTCAACTCGCGAATATTGCCCGGCCAATGATAGGTCCGCAGCACCTCGAGGAAATCGGGATGGACGGAGTGGATCTTCAGATCGTGCTTCTCGCAGAAGCTCTCGACGAAGTTGAGCGCCAAGGGGACGATGTCGTTGGGGCGCTTTCGCAACGGCGGAATGAAGAACTTCAACTCGTTGAGACGGTAGTACAAGTCGGGGCGGAACCGCTCGTTCTCCATCAGGATTTCGAGATCGACGTTCGAGGCCACGATGGCCCGGGCGTGCGAGATGTGCGTCTCGTTCGAGCCGACCGGTTCGAACTCGCCGGTCTCGATCACGCGGAGCAGCTTCGCTTGTTGCTCTGGTCCCAGCACGTCGATTTCGTCGAGCAGCAGCGTGCCACTCTCGGCCGCCTCGAACTTGCCGATCTTGTTTCGTTCGGCGCCGGTAAAGGCTCCCTTCATGTGGCCGAAGAGCTCGCTCTCGATCAGATCCGGAGGTAGCGCGCCACAGGGGACCGTGAGGAAACGATCTTCGGCCCGTGGCGAAAGCTCGTGCAGCAGGTGGGCCAGATAGGTTTTGCCGGTGCCCGTCTCGCCGATGAGCAGCAGCGTCACGTCGTGGTGCGCGGCCAACTCGAGATCGTCGAGCATGGCGAAGAGATCTTCATGATAGGTCACGAAGCGCTGCGTCTTGCCGAGCAGCGTCCGCGGCTGGGTGGGCTGCGGTGTCCGCGCGACCATCATGTTGCGATCGAGGCGGCGCATCACCTCGCTGACGCGGGCGCCGTCGAGCGGGAAGGCCAGCGTGCCCGTCACGAGCGCATCGACCAGCAGGGCCAATTCGCGGGGAAAACCACCGTCGATCATGGCCACCAGGCGGCCGGGGCGGTCTTCCAAGAATTCGCAGTGTTGCAACAGATCGCCGAGCGCATCCCAGTTCGCGCCCGGTCGCATGTCGAGAAAGACGGTCCGCTGTGGATCGCGTTGCAGCTCTTGCTTGGCCGTCTCGTAGCTGGCCCATTGGCAGCGCAGACCACCGTCGGCCTCCAGCACCGACTCGACACCGGTCAGGACCTCTGGCCCCGGACCGACCACCAGCACTCCACGACCCCGCATCGCTAGCTCCTTCTGGATACGACAACCCCGCGTGTTGGAATCAACACAGAATGGGAGCGAGCGTGGGTTCTAAACCGGGCCCCAGATGGGGTCGCGCCACCGAGTCCTGAAATGCCGGGGACACCGAATTTAGGCCGAACTCGCTGGCTCCAGTTTGGTCGGGCGCGAACTAAGTGTCAATGTTTTTTTACACTCTTTCGGGAGATTTACAGATCTGCCGCCGACTACGCAGAACCGTTTTTTTGCGGTAAATACGCTCTGAGAGGCGTTTGCGGCGAACGCCAAACCTTGGGGCACGGATCAGCCCCCGGCGGCCGGCATGGCCGCGGGTTCGAGTCCACGGCTCGGACGATTCGGATTTGCCCGGAAGATGACCACCACCGCTTCGACGAGCATCAAGACGGCCAGCCCGATCAGCACCAGGGCCACGTAGGGCACCGGATTCGTCGGCCAGATGCCAGTCTCGTTGAGGGGGACTACGAGATCCCGATGGATGATTCGCCCCAGGGCCCAGGTGCTCATGACATACATCCACACGGTCGGCACCCCAGTGACGAACCAGACCCAGCGGGCGCGCTGCGTGCGCCACAGCCAGACGGTCACCCCGATCAGCGTCAGCGCCGCCAGGAGCTGATTGCTCGAACCGAAGAGTTCCCAGAAGACCATGTAGGCCGGCCGGTCGGCCACGGGCTTGGCCGCCAGCAGCAGGTAGAGGGGCACGCCCGCCGTCAACGCCGTGGCAAAGGTGCGTCCCGCGCGGCCTCGCCAGCCGGTGAGCTCCTCGATGATGTAACGCCCCAATCGCGTGCAGATGTCGAGCGTGTCGTAGACGAAGGTCGTGAAGGCCATCAGACCAAAGGAGACCCCAAACGCCGCCGGAATGCCCACCGCGCTCAGGAACTTGCCAACCCCTTCGGCATAGAGGTAGTTCGGCTTCACTGCCGCGGGATTGCTGAGCGCCGGGGCATTCAGTGGCAACATCATCACGCAGCACAGCGCCACGATCGCCACCATCGCCTCCATCAGCATCGTGCCGTAACCGATGAGCCGGGCATCGGTCTCCTGACGCAATTGTTTCGACGTCGTGCCGGAGGCGATCAGCGAATGAAAGCCCGAGCAGGCGCCGCAAGCGATGGTCACGAAGAGGACCGGAAACAGCGGTTCGCCGCGCGGATTCGACCAACCGGTGAAGGCCGGGTATTGAATCGTCTCGCCACCAACGACGAGGCCGATCGCACCGCCGCCGAGTGCGGCGAAGAGGAAGTATCCTCCCAGGTGTCCGCGCGGTTGCAGCAACAGCCACACCGGCACGATCGAAGCGATAAAGCAGTACACCAACAGCAGCACATTCCAAACGGTCTGGGCGCCGAACCCGGTCTCGGTGGTTTTGTCGGGCAAGCCCAGGATCGCCCCCAGATCGAAGGGAGCGTATTGCCCCACCCAGATCGCCAGCCCCACCAGCGGCAGAAAGAGTACCGTGGCCCAGCCGACCGACATGCGTGTGTAACGCAGCACGACTCCCATCACCATGGGAATCAGCAGGTACAAGAGAGACGACGTCGCGATGCCGGCGCCGGAGACTTGCTGGCCGTTCTCGAGTTGCACCAGCCCGAGGAACGAGGAAGAGGTGATGTCCGTAAATGCCACCACGATGTAGACGAGCGCCAGCCAGACGAAGGCGAGAAACAAGAAGTAGGAGCGCGGGCTCATGTGCTCGCGCACTACTTCGGCGATCGAGCGTGCCTTGTGACGAATCGAGGCTACCAGCGAGGTCATGTCGTGTACGCCGCCGACCAGGATCGAGCCGACGAGGATCCAGATGAGCGCTGGCAGCCAGCCGAACCAGACTCCGGCAAAGATCGGCCCCACGATCGGCCCCGCGGCGGCAATCGCCGAGAAGTGCTGGCTGAGCAGGAAGGGGGGCGAGATCGGCACGTAGTCGAGGTCGTCGCGTAGCTCGACGGCCGGGGTCTTCCGATTCCGATCCAAACCCAACAGCCGTGACAACAGGGGGCCGTACGTCCAGTAGGCAATCGTGAGCAGGATGGCCGAGGGAAGCACAATGACGAGCAGGTTCATCGAACGTCTCAGAGGCGGAGTGGTGGTCGCGGCAGAGTACCTGGCAGCCATCCCTGGGTACGGACCAGGTTGCGCGGGCGGATGATCTCCTACAACTATACCAGCCCCACGTTTTCGACACGATTCCAACCTCCCCAGGCCGCCTTCTTGCGAAAGGTCTCTTTGGAAACTCGGGCGCCGGTCTGATACAATCTGGATGTTGCATCCATATCCCTTCTGACGGGTCTTCATCCCCGTGGCTTCCACGAGCACGCGTCCCGAGCTTTCGGCACTGCGCATCGACCGCTCGCGCAAGAGCAGTTCGCGCGGCACCTGGTTGGCGTTCGTCCTCGTCGTCCTGGCCCTGGCGGCAGCCGGCGGCGGTGTGGCCTGGTGGATGCTCGGCGACTCTTTCGAGCGCCGAATCGTGGTGAAAACCGACACGGTGCGGGTGATGACTTTGGGGCAGGCCAGCCGTGTGTTGACGGCCACCGGTTATCTCGAATCGCGCAAGCAAGCCGCCGTCGGCGCCAAAGCACCCGGTCGCATCGCCAAGATGCTGGTCGAAGAAGGGGACACGGTCGAGGCCGGCGACCTGCTAGCCGAGCTCGAGCATAGCGATCTCGACGCGACGCTCGCTTCGCGCAAGGTTGAGGTCACGCAGCGCGAGGCCGAGTTGAACGAGGCCCACAACATGCTCGTGCTGGCCGATCGCAACTTCGCCCGCGAGAAGCAGAACTTTACGCGCAAGGCGGGGACGCAGGCGGCGCTCGACAACGCCGAAGCGGAGTTCAACACCGCCACCGCCCGCGTGGCGGCCATGGCGGCGGCGCTCGAAAGTGCGAAAGCACGCGTGCGCGAAGCGGAAGAGTCGATTCAGAACATGCGCGTCTATGCTCCCTTCGCCGGCACGATCATCTCGAAGGAGGCGGAGTTGGGCGAGACGATCATGCCCGGCGGCATGGGGCTCGCCTCGGGGCGCGGCTCGGTGGCGACGCTGGCCGACCTGTCGCACCTCGAAGTCGATACCGACGTGAAGGAAGATTATCTCGGCAGCCTGCGGCGCGGCCAGCCGGCCGAGATCGCGGTGGACGCCGTGCCCGATCGTCGCTATCGCGGTCGCCTGCGCGAAATCATTCCCATGGGCGATCGCACACGCGGCATCGTCAAAGTGAAGGTCGAAGTGATCGACCCGAACGATCGATTATTTCCCGAGCTCAGCGCCACGGTACACTTCTTGCCCTTCGAAGATCGGGCAGCGGCGGGGGAGCCGGCCCGAGCCCCGTTCGTGCCTGAAAATGCCATCGTCCAGGACACCGGCAAGAGCTATGTCTGGCGCGTGATCGATGGTCGTGCCAAGCGCGTGGCGGTCGAGGTCGAGGGGCCCGCGCGCGATGGTCTGCTGATGGTGCTCAGCGGCCTGCGTGGGGGCGAGACCGTAATTGCCAATCCGCCCCCGGAACTGGCTGAGAACGTACGCGTCGAAAGTCCCCGATAGTGGGGATTCTTTCTCCCTCTGGTCCTCCGCGGCAAGCGGTACTATAAAGCTTGCGACGCAGAGGAAGGCGGCTTCGGGCCCTGGGAACAGGCGGGCTCGGACAACTGCCGGTGAATCCCGAACCTCACCGGTGGCGAATCATCGTACAAACCCCACCGCCCGCGGAAGGAGCTACGCCGCATGGCCGACGCTGCCCTGCGCCCGCTCGTCGAGCTGCGCGACGTTTCGAAGGACTATTACCGCGACAAGTTTCGCGTCCCCGTGTTGGCCAACACCAATCTCGACATCCCCCGCGGCGAGTTCGTCGCCATCATGGGACCGTCGGGCTCGGGCAAGTCGACGCTGCTCAATCTGGTCTCGGGATTGGATCGCGCCACGACCGGCGCCGTCCGCGTGAATGACGTCGATCTCGGCTCCCTCTCTGAAAGCAAGCTCACGCGTTGGCGTTCGGAAACGCTGGGCTTCATCTTCCAGCTTTACAACCTCATGCCGGTGCTGACGGCGGCCGAGAACGTCGAACTGCCGCTGCTACTCACGCATCTCAGCCGCCGGCAGCGAGCCGAGCAAGTGAAAACCGCCCTCTCCATCGTCGGGCTCTCGGAGCGCATGGACCACTATCCGCGGCAGCTCTCGGGGGGCCAGGAGCAACGGGTGGCGATTGCTCGAGCCATCGCCACCGATCCCTTGTTGCTGCTCGCCGACGAGCCGACGGGAAATCTCGACGCCACGGCCGCGCACGACATTCTCAACCTGTTGTGCCAACTTAACGAAGAGTTCGGCAAGACGATCATCATGGTGACGCACGATCCGCGGGCCGCGCGGCGGGCTCATCGCATCCTGGTGCTCGAAAAGGGGCAGTTCGTCCATACGCATGCCGACGCGCTGGAGGTGACAGGATGAAATTCCTGCCCTACGTGCTACGCAACGTGCTGCGCAACAAATTGCGCACGCTGTTCACCTGCATGTCGATCGCCGTCAGCCTGTTTCTGCTGGCGCTGCTCTACGCTTACATCGAAGTGCAAGACGAGCTAGGGGCGAAGAGCGTCAACTACCATCGGATCGGCGTCGTGCATGCCAATGGGCTGACGTTCAACTTGCCCATCTCGCACGTCGACAAGGTACGTTCGTTGCCCGGGGTGAAAGCGGTCATTCCGCTGGCCTGGTTCGGCGGCGTCTACAAGGACGACAAGCTCCCCTTTGCCCAGTTCGCCACCGATCCGCAGTACGTCATGCAGGTTTTCGACGAGTTGACGCTGCCCGACGATCAATTGCGCGCCTGGCAGGGAGATCGCGCGGCGTGCGTCGTCGGTTCGCGGCTCGCCGAAAAGAAAGGCTGGAAGCTCGGCGATCGAATTCCGCTCAAGGGCGCGATCTACGCCGTGGATCTGAACCTGACGCTGGCCGGGATCTACGACGGTCCCGATTCGAGCGATCGCGAGATGCTCTGGTTCCACTGGACCTATCTCGACGAGTTGCTCAAGCAAAGCCGCAGCCAGAACGCCGGCGCCGCGGGAACCATCTGGATCAAAGGCGATTCGGCCGAGGTGTTGCCCGAGGTGATGCGTCGCATCGATGAGCGTTTTGCCAGTTCCGACGCTCCGACGCGTTCGATGACCGAGCAGGCCTTTCAGCAGATGTTCGCCGAGATGGTGGGCAACGTGCAGGCGTTCATTCGCAACACGGCGCTCGCCGTCGTCTTCTCGCTCGTCTGCGTCGCGGCCAACGCCATGGCCATGTCGCTGCGCGAGCGCACGCGCGAGGTGGCCGTGCTGCGGGCGATTGGTTTCAGCCGGCAGTTGGTCATGTCGCTCGTGTTGAGCGAAGCGGTGACGATCGCCTTTCTCGGGGGGGTGCTCGGCGTGCTGGGGGCAAAGGTGCTCTTCGGCATCGAGTCCGTCACCTCGACCTTGCTGCCGATCATGCCGGTGTTTTACATTCCCTGGAGCACGACCATCTTCCTGCTCGTCGTCTCGGCCGCGATCGGGCTCGTGAGCGGCATGGTGCCGGCCTGGCGCGCGGCGCAACTTTCGGTCGTCGATGGCCTGCGGAAAGTCGTCTGACGCCGCGCAACGCAGAAACCCACAAGCCACCGCATGATTCCCGTCAAATACAACCTTCGCAGCCTGCGTGCCCGCTGGGTCGCTTCGCTGATGACCATCATCGGCACCGCACTCGTGGTGTGGGCTTCGGTCCTGGCCTTCGGACTGGCCGCCGGACTCGAATACACGCTGAACGTATCGGGCGAGCCGCTCGATATGATCCTACTGCGCAAGGGGGCCACGGCCGAAACCGGCAGTTCGGTCGATGAGGCCACCGCGCGCCGCGTGACGGCCCTCTCGAACCTGGCCACCGACGACGAAGGCAAGACGCTCGTCTCCCCCGAGCTCGTCGTCATCGACAATACCGCCCGCCGCGGCGACGGAGGCAACGCCAACGTCATCATCCGCGGCGTCACGCCGATTGCCCGCAAACTCCGCTCGGAGTTCAAGCTGGTCGAAGGGCGCGACATGAAGCCGGGCGTTCGCGAGGCCATCACCAGTCGCTCGATGGCCCAGCGTTTCGAAGGAGCCGGCCTGGGCGAGGAACTCGACCTGTTCGGGCAAAAATTCAAGATCGTCGGCTTGTTCGAGGCCGGCGGTGGCGCGGCGGAATCCGAGGTCTGGACCGACGTCGAGGTCCTCTCGCAGACGAGCAAGCGCGAAGGGGGCTTCTCGTCGGTGCAATTGCGCACCACGAGCGAAGAGAACATGACCGCCCTGGTCGATCTGCTCGAGAATGACGAGCAGTTCGCCTTGAAGGCCATTTCCGAGCGCCAGTACTTCGCCGAGCAATCGAGCGCCGGCATCGCCATCAAGATCGTGGGACGCGTGATCTCGGTCTTTCTGACGATCGGTGCGATGTTCGCCGTGGCCAACACCATGTACGGCGCCGTCGCGTCGCGAGCGCGAGAGATCGGCACGCTGCGGGCACTCGGCTTTGCCCGGCGGACGATCGTCGGCTGCTTCCTGCTCGAATCGATCTTGCTGTGCCTGGCAGGAGGACTACTGGGCTGCCTGGGCACGCTCCCCTTCAATGGCCTGTCGACGGGCACCGCCAACTGGGACACGTTCAGCGAGATTACGTTCTCGTTCCGCTTCGGCCCCGACGTTTTGCTGCAGGGGGCCTTGCTGGCCATGTTGATGGGCGTCGTCGGTGGCATGGCGCCGGCCATCCGCGCGGTGCGCATTCCGATCGTCAGCGCCCTGCGAGAAATCTAAGGCCGCGCCCAATCCATACCACTCACACCGCGGTGGGGCCGCTGCCCTCTTCTTCGGTCGCTAGATCTTCTCGCACGGGAGCCTCATCGCCCGCGTTCCCGGGCTGGGGCGATTTGGGCGCCTCTTCTGTGGCCGGCGGCGTGATGCGATGCACCAAAAGCCGGTCGATGCGTTTGCCGTCGAGGTCGATCACCTCGATGCGCAACCCCTCCCACTCGACGCTTTCGCCCACATTGGGAATCCGTTCGAGCTCGGCCAGGACCAGGCCCGCCATGGTCGTGTAGCCGCGTGTCTTCGAAGTCTCGGCTGGCTTGATCTTCAGGATCTCGAGCACGTCGTCGACATTGGCCCCGCCGTCGACGAGCCAGGAACCATCCTCGCGCTCGACGATCTGATCGTGGATGTCGTCGTCGCCGTGCTCCTCGCGAATCTCGCCGACGAGCTCTTCCAGCAGATTTTCGAGCGTTACCATGCCCTCGGTGCCGCCGAACTCGTCGAGCACGATCGCCAACTGGCTCTTCTGCTCCTGGAACATGACGAGCATGCGATCCAAGGGCAACGTCTCGGGCACGAAGAGCACTGGATTGACCAACCGGCGCAGATCGATCCGCATCTGCAAGTAAGTGCAGCGCAACACGTCCTTCATGTGGACGAAGCCGACAATGTGATCGAGGTCTCCCTCGTAGACCGGCAGACGCGAAAAGCCCGCCATGGCCATCGCTCCCAGCACTTCTTCGGCGGGGGTATGCACGTCGAGGGCATCGATATCGAGCCGCGGTCGCATGATGTCGCGGGCAGAGCGTTCGCCCAGATGCAGGGCCTCGATGGCCAGTCGTTCCTCGGTCGGTTCGAGCAGCCCGCTCTCCGTGCCCGAGCGAATCATGTGGGCGATGTCGTCGATCGAGACCTGCGGCCCCGTATCCTCGCGGCTTCCCAAGACGCGCAGCACGAGATCGGTGGCGCGCCCCATGAGCCAGACAATAGGGCGCCCTAAGGTCGCCAGCAAGTTCATGGGGACCGCGGCCTGCCGAGCAAGGCTGGTCGAGTGGAGCAGGGCGAACCGCTTGGGGACCAACTCGCCCAGCAACACTGAGAAGAACGTGATGAGCACCGTGACGGCGCCCAGCGCAAAGGCCTGCGGATGCTGGGCCACGAACGCCAGGCGAGACGTCATGAACCAATCGGCCAGGTGGTCCCCCAACGTCGCACCGCTGAAGGCGGCCGCGAGGGTGCCGATCAGCGTAATGCCGATCTGCACCGTGGGGAGAAACCGATTGGGATCCTGGGCCAGATCGAGTGCCAGGCGCGAGCGGCGGTCACCGGCTTCCGCTTGCTCTTTGAGCCGGCCGCGCTGGGCGGCAATGATGGCGATCTCAGAACCAGCGAAGAATCCGTTCGCCAGGATGAGCACCAGGATCGCCAGTGTCTCCCAGACGTACGCAGGTATCGCGCTGAACATTTCCTTGGTCTGAGTTCCACCGCCCGAATCTGCCCGTCTCGGGGGTCGGCACCAACGCCAACCGCCGCCAACGGGCCACCATGCCTGGGGGCTAAGTCTAACCGAACGCCGGGCGAGACGTTAGGTCTGGACGAAAACTGCGGCAGCCTACCATTCGCCCGTCGATTCCTTACCGGAGCGGGTCGAAATGGCCTGCCAGATGGCCGGATCGATGTTGTCCGCCGCGAAGCGGGCCGAGCCATCGGTCATGGTCACATTGACACCGCCAGGGTGGCGGCTGCGGGCAGACCGCCAGCCGTAGACCGAATATCGTCTGTCGGCCGCGCCGATCACCTGATTGGCCACACAGTCGATTTGCGGTGTGTTGGGGGTGCGGTAGTGGTTGTACAGGGCGCAGCGGTATTCGCCGTTCGCCCAAGCGAACCCTTTGCGATTCGAGACGTTCCACTGAAACGGGTTGGCGCAGGCCGCCTCGGTCAAGGGAGCCGTGAACACGAAAGCATAATCGGTTTCCAAGTCGATGAGATCGCGCCGGCTGGTCCCCTCGGGACCAGTACCGAGCAAACTCTCGGAGAAAGCCACTGTATGGCTGGTTCCGTCGCCGATGTCGCGAAAGCGGGTGCGAGAATTGACGTAGAAGACCCCGTCGGTGTCGTGCGACGTGCCCCCCCCCGCCCCCGACCCGGCACAGGCGGCGTAGTTGGTCGCCCCAAACCCGGCCGCCACCGGCGTGCGCAGATCGCTGGGGCAGAGAAACAGCGGCACATCGAGTGCCACGCCTCGCTCGTTCTGCGTGGTCACCTTGTAGTTGGTGTCGTACAGCGGCACGGACAGATCAAGGGAGTTGTAGGCCGCTGTCTGTTCGAGGTAGGGCGTCAGGTGTGCGAGCGACGACCAGCGGTAGAACGTGTGGGGATGAGCCGGCTTGGCCGGGTAAGGCTTGGCCTCGGCCCCGACGGGAAAGTGCCCCCAGTCCTGCTCGAAGTTGTGCAGCGCGATCGTCAGTTGCCGCAGGTTATTCAGACACTGCGAACGGCGTCCGCTCTCGCGCGCCGCCTGGACCGCAGGCAGGAGCAACGCGATCAGAATGCCGATGATCGCAACGACCACCAGCAATTCGACCAGAGTGAACGCACGCCGCATCGCTAAATCCAAGAGGTGCGGTTCTGCCAACCAGTAGGGGCCGGCGTCGTCGGTTTCGATCGGCCGGCAGTATGTCTGCAACGGTACGGGTACAGCCAGGGAGCCGTACCCGTACCGCCGTCCAAGACACAATTCTAAGCCGAGCGACGGCGGCGACGCCAGACGCCCACCCCCGTCAGAGCGGTACCCATGAGGGCCAGAGCCACCGAGGAAGGTTCCGGCACCGCCGCAAAGGTCATCGCGGCCGGACCGTTCAAAAAGCCTTGAGCATAGATACCGACGAAAGCGCCCGTGTCGATGTCGTACTCGAGAATCTGTCCGGCCTGAGTCGGGTCGCTGAAGTCGTTGCCCAAGCTCGCCACGAGCAAATTGCCGTTCGGGGCGATGGCCATATCGCCTGGGAATGCCAGGTGGACACCGCCGACATCCGTGATGAAGGCCGTCGACAAGCTGGGATCGGTAATGTCGTATCGCATGATCACATGGCTGGCCGAGGCGGGAGGTGCTTGCGAAGCATTCGAGGCGTACAGGTAACCATCGTGATAGAGCAGACCTGCTCCCCAGGCGCCATCCAAGACCTGTGCCACCCAAGGCTCAGTACCGATCTGGGCACCTGTCGTGGCGTTGTACCGGTAGATCTGGTTACCGAAAAACGTGGAGACGAACAGATCGTTGCTGGGACCAAGAGCGATGGCGACGGCCCCCATCGGAAATGGCAACTGAGCAAAGGTGCCCGTCGGCGTGCCATCGGCCTCGAACTTCACGACATTGTCGTGGAAGGCATCGAACAGATTCGAAAAGTTCGAGACCAGTGCATTGCCACTCGCATCGAAGACCAGATCGGACGAATTGTTGAGATCGTCGGTGGCATAGGACCCGACGAAGGCCCCCGTCTTCAGATCGTATTGCAAAACGCTGCTCACACCGGTCGAAAAGCCCGTCTGCGTAATTCCGGAACTGACCACATAGAGGTGATCGTCGTCCCCCGGCTTGGTCGCAATCCCGATCGGCCCGACCAGTCCGCCATTCATAGCGGTATTGTTCGCCGCATTGGTGGGATCGCCCTGAATGAGAACTCCAATGAACTGGCCGGAGTCGGTGAAGCGCACGACGCTATTGCTCTCGCGGCTCGTCACGAGTAGATCGGCTTGAGCCGGCATGACCTGGTTCAGTACGACGGCGAGCACGATCAGGGGGGCAAAGAAATTTACGAATCGTGAAAGGACGTGGTGTTGTTTCATCGTGGCACCAAAGGAAGGTGTTTGTGCGAGATTGTAAGGTGGGAGACGTCCATGCCCGTCAAATCGGGTCCTGCTCGCATGCAAGGGCCTGGAGAGATCGCCTGCAATGCGAAATGCGAGACGGAACGGTGACGTCGAGACAAACGTGCGGATTCGACGCGCGTCTGAGAACTGGAGAAAGAGCCGAGATCACTCAGCTCGAGCGCCGCAGCAAGCGGTCGCTACGATCCAATGCCCGGGAACGCAAATCCGTCACCATGTGATGCCTTTGGTTGAAGGCATCGCGTTTGGCGCCAGTAGCGTTCCTCCCAGTTAACGTTCGTGCTTGTTGGATCGCAAAATAAGGGGCGGCCCCGCTAGGGTTCGCCGCCAACCCACGACACTCTAACGTTTGTCAGAATGAAATGCAAACTTTACCTTCGCGAATTCTAGCCGCTCGACCGAACCGTGCCAGAGATTCGGATCAAGCGAAAAGGCATTCGCGGCTTACCTTTAGCACGCTATCCTGCGCTACGATGGCTCGCCATAATCGCCCCATGGCTCGGCCCTCAAAAAGTACAAGCAGTGTTGCCCCTCTCGCCGAAGCGGATTTCCTCTTCGTCACCTGCCAGGTGGGGGCCGAGGCAGCCGTCAAAGGGGAACTGGCCCGGCTGTGGCCCGACTTTCGCTTCGCCTATTCCAGGCCCGGGTTTCTCACGTTCAAGCTGCCGGCCGGCCATCGGCTCAACGAAGACTTCGCACTCGGCTCGGTCTTTGCCCGGGCGTGGGGCTTTTCGCTCGGCAAGGCCACGGGCGATACGGACGACGAGCGTGCCGCCCAGGCCTGGCAACTACTCGCCTCGCGTGACGTTGCCGCCGTACACGTCTGGCCCCGCGACCGGTTTGCCGCCGGATCGCGCGGCTATACGCCCGGTCTAAGCGATGCCTCGCAGGCCGCGGTGCAAACCATCCTGCAGGGGGCGCCTGCCACGTTTCGGCCCAACCGCGAGTTGAGCGCCGGCGATCGCGTGCTCGACGTCGTGCTCGTCGACGAGGGGGTCTGGTGGATCGGCTTTCATCGCGTGCAGGGCATCGAAACCACCTGGCCAGGCGGCTTCTCCCCCCTCGAGCTACCGGCGGACGCCGTCTCGCGGGCCTATCTCAAGCTCGAAGAAGGCTTGCTCTGGTCCGGTCTCCCCTTGAAGGCGGGCGAACGCTGCGCCGAGATCGGCGCAGCGCCAGGGGGGGCATCGCAAGCGCTGCTCGCGCGCGGGCTGCACGTCTTGGGAATCGATCCCGCCGAGATCGATCCACGCGTCGCCGAGCATCCACACTTCACGCACGTTCGCAAGCGCGGCGCCGATGTCCGCCGCCGCGAGTTCCGCAAGACGCGCTGGTTGCTGGCCGACATGAACGTCGCACCGCAGTACACGCTCGACACCATCGAGGCGATCGTGCTGCATCCGGAAATCGACGTGCGCGGGCTGCTCCTCACGCTGAAACTGCTCGAATGGTCGCTCGCGGACGAGGTGCCCGACTATCTCGAGCGGATCAGGGTCTGGGACTTTGAAGTCCGTGCCCGGCAGTTGCAGCACAACCGCCAGGAGATCTGCGTGGCCGCACTACGTTCGGGCGGCCGTCGACCAGGCTAAGCGGGCGCCAAAGAGCACCCGAAATCTCTCCCTCGCCGCGGCAGAAGCTCATCGCCTGCTTGCATCGCGCGCCGCACGCTTTACGATGGGTCGCGTACCCGTGAGGTAGTTCATTCGGTTGGGAGCTTCGATTCGATGGCCAAATTGTTCTACGCGTTGATGCTGGTGTGCGGGCTTGCCTGCGGCGGTCTCGCCACCGCCGGGGACTTTCGTGCCACCGCTCAGGAGAAGATTGTGCCGCAGGGGGCGCAGCTCGAGTTGCTGTGGGGCGAAGGGGAGTTCACCGAAGGCCCCGCCGCCGCGGCGGACGGCGCCATTCTCTTCTCGGACATCGGCAATCGCATCCTGCGTTACGATCCGCGCTCGCACAAGACCACCGTATTTCGCGAACCAAGCGGCCGGGCGAACGGTCTGTTCTTCGACACCCAGGGACGACTCGTCGCTTGCGAAGGAGCCAACACAGGGGGCACGCGACGTATCTCGATCACCGACACGAAAGGGAACGTGCGCACGCTCGCCGAGCGCTACGATGGCAAACGCTTCAACAGCCCGAACGATCTGGCCGTCGACGAGCATGACCGCGTCTATTTCACCGACCCGCGCTACGTGGGCGACGAACCGCGCGAGCTCGATTTCCAGGCGGTGTTTCTCATCGAACCGGACGGCGCCGTGAGGATCGCCACGCGCGACGTCGAGCAGCCGAACGGTATTCTCGTCTCCCCCGATGGCAAGCACGTCTACGTGGCGGACAACAGTGGCCGCCCCGAAGGGAATCACCACCTGCTGTCGTTCGTCGTGCAGCAGGATGGCACGCTCGCCGAGAAGAAAGTGCTGTTCGACTTCGGGCCGAATCGGCGCGGTATCGACGGCATGACCCTCGACGCCGAGGGTAACCTCTACGCGACGGCGGGAGACGGAGCCGAGGCCGGCATTTACGTCTTCGATCCCCAGGGCACGCCGCTGGCTTTTATCGCCACTCCAGGCGGTCCGACGAACTGCGTCTTCGGCGTCGGAACGGAGACGCGCGTGCTCTACGTCACCGCCCCCGTCGCCAAGCAATCCGACGACGACACGGCGAAATACGGGCTCTACCGCATCACGCTCGAAAAGCCGGGCTATCACCTGTTTCCGACGAGCGCAAAGTAACGCAGATGCGGCACTGCTGAATCTTGTAGGTCAGGTACCCCGTACCTGACAACATGACTCAATAAGCATCGTCGAGTAGGGGGTCGTCGATCGAACGTTGCCACTCGGTCAATCGCTGCTGCAATTCGGCGAGCCTGGCCTGGATCGCTGTCGCCTCGCCTCCACGGCGGTCGAGCAGGTTGTGCTTCTCGTCCGGATCATGGCGCAGATCGTAAAGCTCGTCCATGAAGCGCGTGTGGAAGTGCCGTACGTACTTGTAGTCGCGCGTGCGAATCATCCGCAAGTAGGCCAGCCCGCCGTTGTGCAAATCGTACTGACCGAAGAGGGCGTCGCGCTCGGGCAAGTCCTCGCCGCGCAGCAGCGGTGAATAGTCGATGCCAGCTGCCTGGCAGTCGGCAGGCACCGCCACGCCAAGTCCCCCGAGCACCGTGCGGTACATATCGATATTCGACACCGGAGCGTCGATCGTCGTGCCGGGTTCGATCACCGCGGGCCAGCGCATCAGCAGCGGCACGCAAATCGACGTTTCCCACATGTTGGGAACCTTCGGTCCGGCCATACCCCCGATGATCCACTGGGCGTTCCCCTTGGTGTCGACGCCGTGCCGGCCCTCGTTGTAGCCGTGGTCGCTGGTGAAGACGACCCAGGTGTTCTCGGTCAATTCGAGTTCATCGAGCGCGTCGAGCAACCGCCCGACGTTGCGATCGACCGAGGAAATGCTGGCGTAGTAGTTGCGCGTCGAGCGTTTGACCTGCTGGACGTCGAGCCCGCGCACGTCGGGAATCTGTGGATCGAGCGACTCGTAATGCGCGGCATCCTCCGCCGGCACCGGACCATAAGGTCGGTGCGGCGCGCGGAAGTGCAGCGAGAGGGCAAAAGGCCGCTCGCGGTTGTCGCGCAGAAACTGCAGCGCGTCGTCGACCAGAAGATCGGGCAAGGAACCTTTGAGCTTGCGAACCTCTCCGGCGACTTCGAGCGTGGGATCCATCGGCGTGTTGCCGCCGCCAAGAAAGCCCATGAAATGGTCGAAGCCCAGCCGGGTGGGATGAAACGGCGGCTGTGTTCCGAGGTGCCATTTGCCGATCAGCCCGGTGCGATAGCCGGCCTGCTGCAGCGAGGCGGGCCAGAGGGACGCCCGAATGCCCGCCCCGGCGTCGGTTTCCTCGACGGCGAAATAGTCGGTGATGCCGACCTGGGTAGGCCATCGCCCCGAGAAGTAGATCGCCCGGCTCGGCGAGCAGACCGGTGTGGCGGTGATGGCATTGGTAAAGATCGCCCCTTCGCGCGCGAGGCGATCGAGATGAGGCGTATGGATGTCTCGATTACCGTACGCCCCGCATGCCCAACGACCTTGATCGTCGGTAACGATGGCGATCAGGTTGGGGCGCGAAACGTCTGCCGCATCGGCAAAACCTGTCTTGACCGACGGCAGGAACAAAGCAACCAGGGCGAGAAACAGAAGACGCATACGATGCTCACTCGCCCTGGCTGCTTCTGATCCAGAAACAGGGAGACCGCCCTTATCGGGCAGCCATCGAATTGATGCGATGCAACTCGGCGCCCATCCGGCCGGTGAGCATCAGGAACCACATCTTCCAATCGCCGATGAACGACCAGACGGGATACTTGAACGTGGCGGGCCGGTTCTTTTCGATGCCAAAATGTCCGACCCAGGCAAAACCGTAGCCCACAAACGGCAGGGCCAACAGCCACCAGGGTGAGATGACGGCGGTGACGATCAGCGCCAGCATCACGAGCACCAACGTCGAACCGATGAAGTGCAGAGCGCGGCAGCCGGGATGGCTATGCTCGCGGGCGTAATAAGGCCAGAATTCGGCAAACGATTGATAACGCTGCTCGGACATGGTTCGCTTCCTCCAGAGAGGCGTTCGAAGTGAATGGCAGCAGGCAAGTGCAAGGCGCCAGCGAACGCTGGCCCGTGCTTCGGCTCCCCCACCCTATTATACCTGCTGGCGGGGCGCGGCGAACCTGGCCACATGGCTTCAGCGTTGGCGTTTGGGCTTGGCCATCATTCTTCCTACCATCCACGTGACGAGGCCACGCGGGGCAATCCGCACCGATTGCCGCATCAGTCGATTCATCAGGCCGGGGATGACGATCCGTTTGCCGCGCATCGCTCCGCGATAGCCCACGCGCGCCACGCGCTCGGCCGACATGATCGGTCCTCGCAGAATGCGTGCTCCCTCCAGGTGCGAACGCTCGGCGAAGCTCGACACCGTGACGCCGGGACAAAGTGCCGTGGCGGTTACCCGGGTCCCGTGCAGCTCCTCGGCCAGGGCCTCGGTAAAACTCAACACATAGGCCTTGCTGGCGTAGTAGGTGTTCAACCAGGGACCAGGCTGAAAAGCACCCGTCGAGGCAACATTCACGATGCGTCCGTGCCGTCGGGCGATCATCCCCGGCAGGAACAACTTGGTCAGCATCGTCAGTGCGAAGACGTTCACCGCAAGCAGTTCGCGGTCCTCACTGGCGGGCGTCTCCGCAAACTTGCCATAAACGCCAAAGCCTGCGTTGTTGATCAACACGTCGACGACGTGCCCTGCCGCGGCAATGGCGTCGAACAGTTCTTGCGGAGCCTCGCTGCGCACCAGGTCCGCCGGAAAGACGTGGGCATGCACGCCGTGCGTGCGCCGGATCAACGCCGCGAGGTCGTTCAACTCGGCTTCGTTGCGGGCCGTCAGAAGAAGATCGTGTCCCCGTACCGCAAACTCGAGCGCCAAGGCTCGACCGATGCCGCGCGATGCACCAGTCACGAGCACGTTCTCGCGCAGACGAGCGGATTCGGCAGACGACATCGAACCTTCCTCTCATGAAACGAGACGCACATTCTGACCGGGGAGGAGGGCCGAAACAATCGATCCGTCACCAAGCGCACTATTCGACCAACTCGACCTGAAGCGGGAACACCAATCCGGAATATCGCGATCGTGTGGATTAGTGTTCCCTCGCCACGGCGGCCAAGCCATTTGGGTGGTTCGTTCCCGGCGACGTCCTCGAACGGTGCGCAGTAACCTTTTACGAGCGGAACCGCTTTCGAGGGTCGCTCCGCACAACATTTTTCTCGCCACCGTGGGACGAATTATATGCTATACGCTCTCTAGGGATTGCACGAATGTGCAAGCCACTGCCCTACGGCTACGCGCCCGGTGCCAGTTTCACGCGCCATTTCGGCTGAATGGTGCGCGAGTCATGTTTCCCCTCGAGCTTCATTGATGCCACACCCTGAATCGAACATGACGAACCAGGCGTCTCCCGAGACTGCACGGTTGAAATCGGCCGAGGCACGCATTGCCGAGCTCGAACACGAGCTTGCCAACCGATCGCGTCTGGAAGAGCTGTACGCTTTCATGCAGGCGAGCATCGATCATGCGCCCGATATGGTTCTGTGGACCGGTCGCGATGGGCGAATCATCTGGGCCAACCAGACGGCGGCGCAAGGCCTGGGATTCAGCCGGCCACAACTCGTGGCACGCTTGCTCAGCGAGGTGGCCCCCGAGTTTCCGGCCAGCTTGTGGAACGGCTTCTGGGACGAGAGGTCCCCCGGCGAAGCGATCGCCACCGAGACGCGCGTGCGGCGTCAGGACGGGGTCCTCGTACCGGTCGAGGCGCGCGTCACGCGTATGGTCGTCCACCAGACCCATTACTGCTGTCTCATTGCGCGCGATGTCAGCTCGCGCAAGCATGCGGAAGCGGAACTGAGCGAATATACGGCCGAGCTCTACGAGGCCCGGGCCCGGCTCGAGCAGCAGACGATCGAACTGGAGATGCAGGCCTGGGATCTCCGCGAGGCCCGCGTCCACGCCGAACAGGCCAGCCAGGCGAAGAGCGAATTCCTGGCCAACATGAGCCACGAGATTCGCACGCCGATGACCGCCATTCTCGGCTTTACGAATGTCCTGCTCGAAGACAACTGGGACCTGGCCACGGTCGAATCGCTGCGCACGATCAAACGCAATGGCGAATATCTGCTCGAGCTGATCAACGACATTCTCGACTTGTCGAAAATCGAGGCGGGCAAGCTCTCGGTCGAGCACCTCCGCTGCTCACCGCTGCAGATCATCTCTGAAGTACAAGCTCTGATGCAGGTGCGTGCGGATGCGGCCAACCTGCCGCTACGGATCGAGTATGACGGCGAGATCCCGCAGACGATCATCACCGATCCGACCCGGCTCCGACAGGTTCTCATCAACCTGGTGGCCAATGCGATCAAGTTCACCAAGCGTGGCCAGATCCGTCTCGTGACGCGGCTGGTGCAATCGGAGCAGGGGCGGCCGAGGCTCGAATTCGAGGTGATCGATACCGGCATCGGCATGAGCGAAGCGCAGCTCGCCAAGCTGTTCCGGCCCTTCACCCAGGCCGATATGTCCACCTCGCGAAAATTCGGCGGCACGGGACTGGGCCTGACCATCAGCAAGCGACTCATGGAGATGCTCGGTGGCAGTCTCACCGTGAACAGCCGATTGGGCTCTGGCAGCACCTTTCGCATCCGCATTCCGACCGGCAAGCTGACTGACGTCACGATGGTCAAGCCCCCCACCGAAACGCGCACCGGACGGGGCGGGGCGGTCGACACGCTGCTCGCGCCATCCGAGGTTCGCTCCGTGGCACAACGCCTCGACGGCGTACGCATCCTGTTGGCCGAGGATGGCATCGACAATCAGCGATTGATCACGCACGTGTTGTGCAAAGCGGGAGCGCAGGTTGAAGTCGTCGAGAATGGAAAGCTCGCGACCGAACTGGTGCTGGCAACGATGCCGATCGCGGCCAAAGGCGCCGCGACTTTACCCCCCGCCTTCGACGTCGTGCTCATGGACATTCAGATGCCGGAGATGGACGGCTACGCGGCCACGCAACTGCTGCGCGATGCCGGCTATGAAGCGCCGATCATCGCCCTGACGGCCCACGCCATGGCCAGCGACCGCGAGAAATGCTTGTCCGCGGGCTTCGATGACTACGCGACGAAGCCGATCGATCGAGATCGCCTGCTGCAGACGATTGCCGAACACGCACAAGGACGCGCCGGCATCATGCTCTCCCCCCTCGCGGCCGACACGACGGCCGTGCATTCGGCCGGCGCCAACCACTAGCTGCCCAGACGATTGGTCTGGCGCGCCGCAGGCGGTATGCTCGAAGCGCACGAACATCCAGTTGCGTGCATCGAGTCCTTGGCGTCATTCCTGCGGCGGCCCCATGCAAAGCCTGCGCGATAAACGTGTCTTGATAACTGGTGCGGCCGGAGGCATTGGCAGCGCCATCGCCAAATGCCTGGCACGCGCCGGGGCCAGCCTGCTGCTGGCCGATCTGCAAGAGGAGCGTCTGGCGGCGCTCGCCGACGAGATTCGCACCGCGGGCGCAGATTGCCGGACCTTTGCACTCGACGTCACGCGGCACGAATCGATCGTCGCCTTGCGCGAACGCGTGCTCGCCGAAGGTGGGCCGATCGACGTGCTGGTGAACAACGCCGGCGTCGTTTTTGGCGGCGCCTTTCAAGACGTGCCACTCGATCGGCACCTGCTGACGTATCAGGTCAACACGCTGGGGGTGGTGGCGGTAGCTCACGTCTTTTTGCCCGATCTGATCTCGCGTTCGGAATCGCACCTCGTGAATATCGCCAGCGCCAGCGGCTTCATCGGCCTGCCTTTTGGCGCAACCTATGCCTCGAGCAAATGGGCCGTCATCGGGTTTAGCGATTCTTTACGTCTCGAGCTCGCCGAGCTCGGGCATCGCCAGGTGGGCGTTACGGCGGTCTGTCCGAGCTATGTCGACACCGGCATGTTTGCCGGCGTAAAGCCCCCGCGCACGACGAAAATGCTGCGTCCCGAACGCCTGGCCGCCCTGATCGAAGCGGCCGTCCGGCATCGTCGCGCCTATGTGGTGGCGCCGCGGGTAGCGTACCTCTCCCCCGCACTTAAAGGCCTGCTGCCGACCGGCCTCTTCGATCGCGTCGGCGAATGGTTCGGTGTGAACGACAGCATGCGAAAATGGCGCGGCCACGGACGGTAGTTGGCACAGACGTGTCGTTCGCGCGATCAGGGCTTCTGGCGATCGTTCGACGATGGATGTGCCGAACGTAGGCGCAACAGAGAAACAAACGCCCAAAGGACGAAGACGCCGAGCAAGCCCAGCAGCACCGCCCACGTCGCACGCATCGCAGGATTATCGGGAGTGGGGGGAGCAGCATCGACCGACGGGCGCACATCCCACGCCAGCGCCACTTCCACGGGTGCGTCGGTCGATAACTCGACGGCATAGCGCCCCGGCGGGACATCGGCCAGATAGATGTGTTCGATGTTGTCCTCGTCGGCCGCCGATACGCCGCGATCGTCCGTCCCCGCGCCAAACACCTTGAGCAGCACGAAGTTTCGATCGGCGTCGTACAGCTTCAGATCGACGTTGGCAAGTCGCGCTTCGAGCGACCGTGGATCGATCTCGCGATTCCAGGTGGCAATGATCGACAAGTCCTGATCTTCGTCGCGGCGAGCGATGTCGAAGTAATAACGCGGGCGATCGTCGGGCACGAGCGGACGCAAGTCCCAGCCTGTCGACGGCACGGTCGTCGTGCGCCCGGGCTCATACCTGCCGGCCGAGTAGATGCGATGCGCATGGTCGATCTGCAACTCGCCGGCGCCGAAGACGGGGCTCAACGGTTCCGCTGCGGTGCGTTGCCAGGGCGTGTCCCCCCCGGTGAATTCGATCTCGTGCTTGGTCGCGCCTGCCAGGATCGCGGCGCGAATCACCTCGATGCGTTGCGCCGCCTGCATCATGTCGGGCACGCCTTGCCACTGCTGGCTGATCTCGATGAGCATCGCTGCCGTGGCACTGACCCAGGTAGTCGCCACGCTGGGAGAAGTGGCCGGGGCGACGAGATCGGGCCGTGCCGCACCGCTGAGCGATCGCCCGACCGCCAGGCAATTCATGGCCCGCCCGAGTAGCGGCTGCGCCGTATCGTGCGTGATGCCCACCGCGGCGAGCACATTATCGCGTGCCAGCAAGAGGTCGAACCGGGCCAGAATCTCGGGATCAAAGTTGCGGTAGGTGTCTCCCGCGCCGACTTCCACCGAGCCGATCCAACTGTGGTTCTGCACGCGGTTGCGTTCGATCAGCGGCGGCTCTTCGCTGCCGGTGCGCAATACGCTGCGAAACATCCACTGACCCGAAAAGAAGCAGTCGATGTGCGTGATGCCCGGGGCCAGCCCCTTGTCGCCATAGAAATTGAGCCCCATGTTCGTGGCATGATCGGAGACGGCCCCCGGGGGATTCGAGACCAGGCTGCGGTCGACGATTCGTTTCGCCTGAAAATCGCGCAAGGTTCCGTCCGGCAGGTAGCGAATCTCGGGCGCGCCCGCCACGTTCGGCTGGCGGTGCGGAGCGATCCAGTTCGTTTCGACCTGCGTCACGGGAACGTCGCGTCCCGTGGGAATAAGAATGCCGGCGGCCGACAGTCGCTGCTGCAGGGTCGTATAACCGAGATCGTTGCGTTCGGCGAGAGTAGGAGGAGAGGCGCTCGCCGAAGCGGTCAGCGTCGCCGCCGTCAGCCCGACGAAGAACGCCCGGGTGCCACGCTGGGCGAATTCCATGACCGTCCGTGGGTGAAAGCTCGCCTGCATGAAGGTGGCACGCCTGGTGCCGTTCCCTGGATAACGCATCCTATCTACCGCGGTAGACAACGGTATCAAGCAGGGGGCGGCTTGCCTATGCCTGCTTGCCACGTGCTCGTCTGCCGCGAATCGGGCAGGATTGCTATGATACGTGCGGTCCGCGGCGGACAGCGGCCCGAATGCCCCACGTGTTGCCCATTGCCCATGCTCCCCGAACAGCTAGCGGATTGGCCCGATTCGGTCGATCGTGCCGCGGTGCTGCTCTTTCTGGCTTTGGCCTTCGGGCTGCCGTTGGCCGGGTATGCGTTTTTTGCACTCGATGTCCGGTCCTACCTGCGTTCGTTGCGTCGGCAATTGATTCGGTTGTCTGGGGCGGCTCCGCTCCCCGATTGGGCGGCCCCCAAGGTTCCCCGCTGTTTCGAGGCGTTCGGACTGAGCCCCCCCTGCACCGAGGAAGAACTGAAGGCGGCCTACCGCGAGCGTGTCAAGCAGATGCATCCCGATCTGGGGGGTGACCGGACACGTTTTCTCAAGCTGCAAAAGCACTTCGAGGAATCGCTGGCGATTCTGCACGAAACAAATCCGCCCCGCGAACGCTCGGAGAAGAAGCCCACCACAAAGTCGCCGGCAGATCCGTCGCGAAGTTGATCGCAACGGTCCTGCCCTGTCCCGCTGCCCTTGCACGAAAGACAGTACTTTGAGCAAGTTGAAACCGTTCTACAAAGACGTTCAAGCGCACTACGATCTCTCGGACGATTTCTATCGATTGTTTCTCGACCCGACGCTGACCTATAGCTGCGCCTACTTCGAGCGGGACGACATGACGCTCGAAGAGGCCCAACTCGCCAAGGTCGATCTTTCGCTCGGCAAGTGCGAATTGCGGCCGGGCATGCGATTGCTCGACGTCGGGTGCGGGTGGGGCACGACGGCGATCCGCGCCGCCGAGAAATACGGCGCGCGGGTCGTGGGGCTCACGCTCAGCAAGAATCAGCACGCCACGGCGAGCGAGCGCGTCGCGGATCGCGACGACATCGAATTCCGCCTGCGGGGCTGGGAAGAATTCAACGAACCGGTCGACCGCATCGTCAGCATCGGCGCGCTCGAGCACTTTCGCGTGGAACGTTTTGCCTCGTTCTTCGCGCGCTGCCGCGAGGTGCTGCCGGCCGACGGCAAGATGATGATCCATTCGATCGTCCACGGCGATCCGTCGACGATCGAGCCCGGCCATCCCGAGTGGGACGAAGACTTTCTCTTCTACACCCGCTTCATGCGGCGCGAGATCTTTCCGAACGGCCAGGTGCCGGCCCGCGGCATGGTACAAATGCACGCCGAGGCCGCCGGTTTCAAACTGACGAAGACCCAGTCGCTGCGCTTGCACTACGCACGGACGCTGCAATGCTGGTCGGATAATCTCGCCCGCGAGAAGGACCGCGCGATCGCGCTGACCTCGCAGGAGATTTACGACAAGTATCAGTTCTATCTCACGCGCTCGTCGCACTACTTCCGCACCGGTCATATCGACGTGGTGCAGTTCAGCTTCGCGGTGAAGTAGTCGTCGCCTCGAACTATCCGCTGGTGGCATTCGCCGCCGGCCTGGCGGATGGCGCCTGGACGAAGGGTCTACCCGCACGATAGAGCGACAGGCGACTCAGAATCGCCTGGCGCAAGGCGGTTTCGCGACGTTGTTCGGCCAGACGTTGAGCCCGTTCGGCGGTGGAGATCGCCCTCGGATAATCGCCGTTGGCTGCCTGGGCCGCTGCCAGGATGTCCAGCACCGAGGCCTGCTCGTCGGACAGGCCTTGCAATGCCTGTTGCGCGTAGCCCAGGGCGCGCCCGGGATTTCGCAGCGTGGCATCACCATCGGTCGCCAAAAGCCAGGCGATCCCCTGCAAGGCATCGCTGCGCTGCGGGTTGAGCTCGAGGGCGCGTTCGTACCACTGCAAGGCTCCGCGCGAGTCCCCCGCCGCGTTCAAGGCGAGCGCATACTTGGTGGCTACTTCGGGGTTTGCCAGAAACGTTTGCGAGACAAGTTGTAATAGCGGCAGTGCTTCGGCAACTCGTCCTTGCGCCAGGTACAACTGGGCCAGATGGTAAGCGGGTTCGTGGTACTCGGGCGCCACCCGGAGCGACTCTTTCAATTTACGCTCGGCTTCGAGCAGATTGCCTTGCCTGGCGTAGGTGACCCCCAGGTGCGCCAGCGCCAGCGGCAAGTCGGGCGCTAGTCGCAATGCGTCCTGCATCGCAGCGATGGCCACCTCCGTCTCGCCGTGTCCCAGGGCCAGCTCGCCCAAATCGCGCATCATCAACGCTTCGGTCAGCGACGAGGGTTGATGAAACTCATCGCGTGGGAAGAGATCGAAATTGCTCGCCATCGCTTCCGCCGAAATCGATTGAGGCGCCGCCGGCGAAATGGTCTCCAGCGTGCGCAGCGAGTATTGCACGATCCGATCTCCCAGATACTCGGCGACCTCCGGTTGCGTAAGATGCTGGCGCCACTGCGGCATGTCGATCGGCAGCGGCTCGTTGCTGCCGATCAACTGCACCGTTCCGAGTGCCAGGACATGGGGAAACACGCGACAAAACGTGGCGTAGACCCGCGGCGTCGGGCTCCAGGTTACCATCAGGCCCCCCGGCTTCAGGCGTGCGGAGCACTCGCGGAAGAACTCTTCGGAAAAGAGGTTTCCGCCGTAGGCCGAATCGGGACGCGAGGCGTCGGCCTCGATGATGTCGTACCGCTCTTCGCCGGAACGGAGCGCGTTGCGACCGTCGGCCGGAATGACGCGAATGCGGCTGTCGGCCAGCAAGCGACGCAATTGCGGCAAGGCGACCGTCTCGTTGAGCTGTTCGAGCAAATCCTGCTCGGGCGCGCAGATCTCGAACACATCGACACGTTTCGTTTCCGGCCGGCACGCCACGGCCCAAGGGGTATCGCCCGAGCCCAGCCCGATGATCGCCACATCGGCCGGAGAAGGATGAATAACCGCGGGCAAGGTTCCCAGATTCGAGTGGAGCGCACCGTACGGCAAGACGGAATGCCCTTTGCCATTCACACTGACGCGCCAATCAGCGTACCCGCCGAGCTCCGGGGTGATGGCAGCCAACCCCGAGGCGTCTTCGCCGAACCAGGCCGGCTCATCGCGGAGCCCATGCAATCGCCGCCAGAGCCGGTCCTGATCGGGGAGCATGGCCAGCAGGATCACGAGTGCTACGCCGCCAAGCACAAATGGCAGGCGCACGCGCCCGAACAGTCCGACGATCGCGAATACCAGTGCCATGCCCACGAGCAGGCGTAGGGTGCCGGCCGAGCCCCACAACTCGATCGCGATCAGACCCACAAAGAGACTGCCCAGCACCCCCCCGACGATATTCGCCGCTTGCAGCAGCCCAACTTTGCGACCGGTGGTCTGCGGATCGTCGTGTACGGCACGCTGCACCAGCGTAAACGACAATCCCATCAGAGTGGTGGGAACGAACAGCAGAAAGACAGGCAGGACGACATAGAGCAGCACCGGCAAGTAATAACCCGCATGCCGCGCCGCTATGGTACGAGGCGTGTACGGTTCGTAGTTCCGCCAGTAATCGAACAAGGTCGAAAAGATTGGCGTCTCCGTCGGCAGCCACACGAGCGTCAATACCACGAGCGCCGTATAGCCGGCGATCAACATCTGCACGATCAGAAAAAGTTGCCGGGGGCGCTGCCAGCGCGACTCGAAGCGGGCCCCCACAAAGCTGCCCAGAGATAACCCCGTGAGAAAAATGAACAACACCGTGCCGAACGTGAAGGCGGTCGACTTGACCCCCACGTCGATGAGGCGGAACCAGACCATCTCGAGTCCCAAGGCACAAAAACCGCTCGTGGCGTACAGCAGGGCCCAGGTGGCGAGCGAGGCGGGGGGCTCGGCCATGGAGGCACGGGCTTGCCCCGCTTCGGCGGCAAAACCTTGGACGATTTTCTTGGAACTGCCGGCTGCTTGGATCGTCTGGCGCGCGAAGAGGTAGTAGACGACAAAAGCCCCTAGCCCCGCGGCGAGATTGAGCATCACCGCGGCATAGATGGCTCCGGCGATGCCCCACCGGGGGATGAGCACCCAGGGGGTGAGGAGCGCGCCGACGGCGGCCCCCAGGCCGTTCACCGCGTACAGATAGCCGATCGTCCGGCAGGCGTGCGCCGAGTCGAGCACCATCGCCCGCACCAGCATCGGCAGCGACATCCCCATCAGGCCCGTCGGCAGCAGCAAGGCCCCAAAGTGGCAAACCCCCGCCAGCCAAGGACGCTCGTACAGCCAGCCGAAACGCTCGTACAGCACGTCGTAGTACAGCCAGGGGCTCAGCAACGCGAAGCCACCGATCGAAAGCTCGATCAACGCGAAGCCCCACAACGCCCCGCTCGGACCGAAACGCTGGCTCAGGCGCCCACCCAACTCGCTTCCGATACCCAGCCCCGCCATGAACGCGGCCACGATCATCGCCACCGAGTAGATGCCCACCCCGCTGTGCAACGCCAGGATCCGCTGCCACGTGATCTGGTACACCAGCGCAGGAACGCCGCTCGTGAAGAAAATCAACGCCGCAAAAAGAAACAAAAGGCGCGCCGTCCCACCCCGCGAAGAATCCGCGACAAACTCGGCTTCCGAGATACGTGCTCGCCCGCGCTTGGACACCAGCTACTTCAACCAACGAGGAGACTGAACACTGAAACACCCGGACGGCGTTTCAAATAATCCAGGATAACCTCACGCGGTGGAGAAGCCAACTTTACGCAGGCGGTGCATCGCGATCCCGGCAGCGAGATCGTCGCCCGAGTACGGCGACTTGCGCGGGTCGACACTGCCGAGTTCAGCTAACCTGCCGCCGGCTTCTCTCGAGCGGGCTGCACGAAGGATTTTTCGGCACGGTAGAGTTCCAGTCGAGCCGGAATGTCCTCGACGAGCGTCTGTTCGCGCTGCTGCTTCGCGCGGTTCAGGGCTCGCTCGGCCAGGTCGGCCGCGGAAGCGAAATCGCCAGTGGCGGCATAGGCGGCCGCCAGCGTATCGAGGGCCAGTGCCTCGCGCTCTCGACTATCGCGCACGGCCTGCTGGGCCAGGGCGAGCGCTGCCTGGGGATCGCGTGCGTTCGGATCGGCATCGGTGGCCAACAGCCAGGCCAACTCTTGCGCCGTCTCCCAGCGGTTGGGATCGCGTTCGAGAGACGTGCGATACCACTCGATCGCGCCGCGTGCATCACCCATGCGAGACAGCGCCTGCGCAAGGTAAGCGGCCATTGCGGCGTTGGTCGATTGATGCTCCGCCGCGCGTCGCAAGAGCGGCACCGCCGCCTGCGCCGCGCCTCGCGTCAGTAGCAGCCGACCCAGGTAATACGCCGGCTCGGTATTGTCCGGCGCCAACCGCAGGGCTTCGTTCAACTCGACCTGCGCGGGTCCGTCGAATCCTGGCCGGAGATAGCAGAACGCCAATTGCGTGTGAGCCAGCGATAACTCGGGCGCAAGACGAATCGCCTCTTGCAACCACTGGATGGCCTCGGCGACCTGGCCACGTCGCAGATAAATCTCGCCGATCGCCTGCACCTGCAGCGCCCGATTCACGCGCGAGTCATGATGGAATTCGTCGCGGGGAAATAAATCGTGGTTGCTGGCCAGTTCGTCGGCAAGCACCGTGGCGGGCACCGCCGGCGCCAGATACTGGCAATCTTGTGCCACCTGCTCGGCAAGCTCCTGGCCCAGGTATTCCGCCACCCGGGCATCGTTCAGTCGCGCACGCAACGTAGGCATGTCGACCTCGAGTGGCGTATGGCTACCGATCAACAGATCGCTGCCCGTCCACAGATTCGTTCCCCCATCGAGCACATAGGGGAATACTCGACAGAAGGTAGCATACGTGCGCGGCGTGGGGCACCAAGTACACATCAGGCCGCCGGGCTTCAGACGTGCGGAGCACTCGCGGAAGAACTCTTCTGAATAGAGATTGCCACCATAGGCCGAATCGGGGCGTGAGGCGTCGGCCTCGATGACATCGTAAAGCTGGTCGCTGGCGCGGAGCGATATTCTTCCATCGGCATGGTGGAGATGCACTCGTTCGTCTTGAAGTAGTCGCTGCAACTGTGGCAACGACTCGTGGCGATCGAGTTGCTCGAGCACATTCCGCTCAGGCGCGCAGATCTCGAAGACATCCACGCGTTGCGTTTCCGGACGACAGGCCGCGGCCCAGGCCGTGTCGCCCGACCCCAGCCCGATAATCGCCACATCGATCGGCACCGGATGCACAATCGCCGACAACACCCCCAGCCCCGTGTGCAGGTGCCCATACGGCAACAGGCTATGCCCTTTTCCATTGACGCTGATGCGCCAGTAGTCGGGCTGGGTGTTGTCCTTCGCGATAGCTACGACCCCCGAGGCATCTTCGCCAAACCAGGCGGAGGTCTCGCGCAAACCGTGCAGTCGCCGCCAGAGTCGATCCTGGCCGGGCAGCACGAACATCATCGCCACCAGCAGGAGTCCGCCGATCACGAACGGACGACGCTGCTGCTCGAACAGCCCCAGGATGGTAAACGCCAAACCCAGACCGACGAGCAGGCGCAGCGTTCCTGCCGTGCCCAGCCACTCGATGGCCACCAGACCGATGACCAAACTGCCCAAGACACCGCCCGCGATGTTGGCCGCTTGCAGCAGCCCGACCTTGCGTCCCGCGGTCCGCGGCTCATCGTGGACGGCGCGTTGCAAGACGGCAAACGACAGCCCCATCAACACCGTGGGTACGAACAACAACGCGGCCGGAAAGACGAGATAGAGTGCCCACAGTCGCGGCTTCTCGAACTGCTGCGACGTCAGCGCGCGTGGCGTGAAGGGGTCGTATTGCTGCCAGTACTCGAAGTACGAGGAAACGATCGGCGTGCCTTCCGGCAACCACACGAGCAGCCCGATCGAAAGCGCCGCGTAGCAAGCGATCAGCATCTGCAGCAAGAGAAACAGCCGGCGCGGTTGTTGCCAACGTTGTTCCCAATGGGCCCCCACCGCACTGCCGAAGGCGAGTCCGGTCAGAAAGATCGCCAACACCGTGCCGAACGTGAAGGCGGTCGACTTAACCCCCACGTCGATCAGACGGAACCAGACGATCTCGAGCCCCAAGGCACAAAAACCGCTCGTGGCGTAGAGCAGGGCCCAGACACCTAAACGGCTCTTCGCCGGGGCAAGTCCTTCGGGGAGTGGAGCTGCCTCGACCGGGGAGACGGGGAGCGCCGACGTCGGTTCGACGACCGCTCTGCCGCGCGAGAAGAGAGCCAGCACAAGCGTGGCGCAGCCCGCGGCGAGATTGAGCATCACCGCGGCATAGATGGCTCCGGCGATGCCCCACCGGGGGATGAGCACCCAGGGGGTGAGGAGCGCGCCGACGGCGGCCCCCAGGCCGTTCACCGCGTACAGATAGCCGATCGTCCGGCAGGCGTGCGCCGAGTCGAGCACCATCGCCCGCACCAGCATCGGCAGCGACATCCCCATCAGGCCCGTCGGCAGCAGCAAGGCCCCAAAGTGGCAAACCCCCGCCAGCCAAGGACGCTCGTACAGCCAGCCGAAACGCTCGTACAGCACGTCGTAGTACAGCCAGGGGCTCAGCAACGCGAAGCCACCGATCGAAAGCTCGATCAACGCGAAGCCCCACAACGCCCCGCTCGGACCGAAACGCTGGCTCAGGCGCCCACCCAACTCGCTTCCGATACCCAGCCCCGCCATGAACGCGGCCACGATCATCGCCACCGAGTAGATGCCCACCCCGCTGTGCAACGCCAGGATCCGCTGCCACGTGATCTGGTACACCAGCGCAGGAACGCCGCTCGTGAAGAAAATCAACGCCGCAAAAAGAAACAAAAGGCGCGCCGTCCCACCCCGCGAAGAATCCGCGACAAACTCGGCTTCCGAGATACGTGCTCGCCCGCGCTTGGACACCAGCTACTTCAACCAACGAGGAGACTGAACACTGAAACACCCGGACGGCGTTTCAAATAATCCAGGATAACCTCGTCCGACGGGCAGGCAAAATCCTGGCTCCGGGATGGGAACCTGGATACCGCAAGACTATTCGGTCACTTCGCGCCGCATCGCCTCGTGCAACATGCGCAGGTGGCGTTCGACGTTCGGCAAAGCTTCTTCTGGGCAGCCCTCGTTGCAGATGGGTTCCACGACCGGAACCGCGTGGCGACGGGCATGCACGACGCGGCCACCCGACTTCAAACGCCGCGCATCGTGCCGCAGGGCCTGAGCCAGAGCCCGAACCTGATCGGCACGCTCGTACAGCTCGAGCGCTTCGAGTTGCGAGGCCGCGTCGTCCAAGGCCATGCTCGATTCGCGCAGCGCATCCACCGTATCGGCCGGCGACGATTCTGCCGGCGTAGTCATCTCACTGACGACGATCGGCTGGTCGCTGATATTCACGGTCGCGGAAGTTTCCCGCACCCCGGCAGTGCGTTCAGACTCGAGAGCGCGAATGTACTTGACAAGTGCCGCGCGAATATCGGCCGGCTCGGTCAGGGGAGAAGGCAATTCCTCGGGAGTCGGCGTGGCTGTCGGCTCGAACTCGGTGCCGGCGATGACGCTGTGCCCCAAGGTGTCCATGATCTCGAGCACCGCCCGCGCGGTCTCACTGGCAGGATCGCGCGGCGACGCCGTCGACTTGTTCCGCTCGAACGATAAGGGGCAGTTCCCGTCCTTACAGCGTTTGCATTCCTTGTGGGCCAGCTTCTTATGCTTCACGCATTCGCCGCCGGCTTTACACTCGCCGGCAGGACAGCCCGCACACTCGTCCGTCTTGCGAGCGCAGGATTTTTCGCAGCAAGAATCATTCTCGCAGCAGGGGTACACCGATTCGCCGTGCGCCACGGGCGCGACGAAGACGTCGTTGATCAGGATGCCGTGGTGCGGATTTCCGCTCGGTCGCGCGATCCGCTTGGGCCAGCCGTTGACCAAACTCTGATCGAGGCGTTGGAATCCGCCCGTGATGTCACTTTGGGCGACAGCCCCTTCGGTCAGTGGCCCCACCAACAGCAAGGTAGCAATGAGGGGGACGACAGTGATCTTCCTGATCATGGAGTATCCTCCGGGCAGATGAGCGGGTTCGCATGGCAGGGGCGAGGCAGTGCTTCCCCCTTGAGGGCAAGGTGAGGTCGTACGACCGATGGCGGTCGCTTCGCCTGGCCTGGGCTCGTTCCGTCGAGCGGGGCGGCATTATAGGGATGGGCCGTCGGACGATCCTAGGCCAGTCGCGCCACTCGGCGCGTCTCTGGCCGCCCCTGTTGCTGCCAACGCTGTCGTGCTAGTGCAGCATTCCGCTAGCAGGTGTGGTTGGCCGGCAGCCAGGTGCTAGCGTGCGGCGCGCACTTCAATTGACGGTGAAGCCGGAGATCGCCATAATCCCGCCCCATTTCTGCACCTAGCGCGATTCCGCGTAGCGGCCGAGTTCGAGATCCGCACCCTTTGGTCTGGCCGACCGTGTCGTCGCCAAGTCGGGCGAAGTGGACTAGCGCGCTCGCGCATGAACGACGAGAGCGACGCTCGAAACGCAAGACGACTCCTCCAGGTCAGGGCCGGTGAATGCGCACATGAAGCACGAGCGCCGAATCTGGTGTTCGCTCGCACGCCGCGCGGCGTGGATGCTCGCGTTTGCGCCTTGCTTCGCATTATGCGTTCCGGCTGCCGCGCACGCGGAAGAATCTGCCACGGCATCGCTCGCCGAGCGGTTCATCGCCAACGCGTCGGGACACGCGAGTCGTCCAGCGACCACGCCATCCGCGCAGCAAGCCGCGGTATCGAGCCCAGCCCCCCGCGCTCCGGCGCCCGCGGGTGGCTCGTTTTTCAACGGCACCTCGACTTACGACGGCGCGGGTTGCGCACACTGTGGCGGGGCCCATTCCGCCGACCTGCATGGGCCAACCTACGGACCAGCGGGGCCAGAAGAATACGAATCGCTCGTCGCGCCGGGCACGGGATTCATGGACCAGGGTGCGGCCGGTGGCACGTATCACTTTCTGCCGCGCGACTGGAACGAGCTGGTCAACGGCTCGGTGCGCCACAAGGGACTCGGCGTGCCGCTCCTGCGCGAAAGCTGGAACTACCGTCCCTGGCACGTCGACTGGTTTGTCGGCGTCATGTGGGGCGACGACATGGGGAAGTATCAGGCCGAGCGAGGGGGGGGCGCCATCGGCGGATTCCGTCTCGGCGAAGACTGGGGCAACTATCTCGGCTGGGAGACACGTCTCGCCTTCGCCAGTCTCGACATGAATAATTTCGGGAGCGACTACTGGCTCGACGACACCGAGGATTTTTATTGGGACACCAGCGTGGTGTATTACCCGTGGGGCGATTCACTCTGGCGTCCCTACTTCTCGATCGGGCTGGGACTCGCGAGATTCCAGTTCTACAAGAACGAAGGCGCCCGCGCCGACGAAACTTCATTCAGCCTTCCGCTGGGGATGGGGCTCAAGTATCGCTATTCGAGCTGGCTCGCGTTTCGACTCGACTTTACGGACAACGCCAGCTTCGCCGGCGGTCTCCCCTGGATGAACAGCTACTCGTTGACCGCCGGCATGGAATTCCACTTCGGCGGTCGGCGGCGCAGCTATCAGGCCTGGAACCCGGGCCGGCACCATTGGTGAGCGTTGCCGCTAAGGCAGCTACCTCTTGAGCTTGACGGGCAACTGATCGATCTTGGCGGCCAAAATAAAATCGTTCTCCGAGAGGCCGCCGATGGCGTGGGTCCAGATCTCGATCCAGACGTTGCGATACCCTTCGAGGTGCAGATCGGGGTGATGCTGCTCGGCCTCGGCCACTTCGGACACGGCCTGAAAGAACTCCATGCCGGCGACGAAGTTCTTCACGACCCAATCCTTGCGGATGCGCTGGCCCTCGTGCGTCAGGCGCCAACCGGCGAGCCTTTCGAGTTGTGACCTGGCCTGCGGCAGACTACACGCCTCGACGCCCCCTTCGCACGGCACGCACTTCTTCGTGGCGAGTTGTTCACTGGTCATGGCTTGCATGGCGTGGCTCCTTGATCAGAGATTCAGATTTGTCTGTTAGGCATACTACTCAGTTTTCCGGTTCTTTCTCTGGCTTGTGCTGCATTAGTGCGCGAGCTAGAAGATCGCGGCCTTTTTGCAAGTATCCGACGACGGTTTCATCGCGGCTCTCCGCCGATTCTTCTCGAAATTGAAAGTCGGCCACCTGCTTGGCAAGTCCCGGTCCCGGACGAAGCTGTTCAAAAAATTTGTCCCATTCCGCGCGCTGTTCGGCATTCAGCACGGTATACCACTCGACGTACTGAGCCAGTTGATCGTCGGCCAGAATCACCGCGCCGAAGAGTCGCGATTGCACTTCTTCGTTGGGCACGGCCCACTGCGCGTAGACCAGGGTCGGCACGCCTTTGTCACCTGCAATCCCCAGATCCCAATTCGCCGTCTTCTTTGTTTCATTCCAAGTCGCATTCGTAAGAAACGGACGCACGGGTGTGTGCAGCGTCAGGTTCAGGTGGTCGCTGCGCCCGAACAACTCAAAGCCGACCAACTCGGAAACCAGGTTCATCAGTGGCTCTTGTGGGTCAGGAGCGGAAAGTTCCGGATCCGATTGCTTCGCGATTTCCCAGGCGTCCAATTGCGCGCGGAAACTGGGAGTCGTTTGCATATAGCGCGCCCAGGATTCTTTCGTCCGCTTGCCGCCGCGAAGAAAGTCGAGCCGCGGATCCTCCGCGTGAGAGTCGAGCAACCCAGACTTGCACAACACGGCACGCCCGGCCAACTCTTCGAAGCCCAGGTTCATGCTGCGTTGCATGGCGGGCAACTCATCGGGCGTCAGATAGCCTCGCTCGATGAAATACTGCACAGCGCCTACAAAGAAGGTCTCAACGCCATTCGTTTCTTCCTTGGAAGACCAATGGCCAGGGACCGACATCGACGCCCAGGTGTAGGTACCAAAATTCTTCAGGTCGTGCCGAAGATCGACATCGACGATCTTGATGGCACTGGCAAACTCGGGCTCATTCCCCAGTTCGGCGGTAAACCATCCCTTGAGCAAGTCGGCAAGCTGGTCGGCCGAAGCCGCACGCTCCTCGAGTTGCACGACCAGGTCGTCTCGCCCACGAAAGCGTTCCGTGTACCAGAAGGAATCGCCCAGCGGCGATTGGAAACGCCGAAACCAGCCAGCGCCGCCGATGTCCTGTGGAGTCGTACCGCCGAAGGCGCCTTCGAAGACGTATTTGCGCTGCAACGGCTGGGCGATTTCGGACTGATAGATCTCGGTGATCGCCTTGAGTTCGTCGGCAGGAAAGTCTTCTCGCGCCGAGTCTTTGTCCCCGGCCGTGGTCTTCCAGCAGGTGAGGCGGCGGACCATCTGGTCGCCGTCCGGGCATAGTTCAAGCTCGTAGTGGAAATAGCTGCAACCGGAAACGACCAACAAGAGTGTGGCGACCGGCCACGGTAACCAGGAACGCATGGCTCCCCCCTTGCTCAAAAGAGAACGTCCCGGCGGTTTGTCGCCCCAAGTGTTAGATTAGCGGACTTCATACCCCTTGGCGAATTCTCGACCTGCGAAGGAGTAACATGCCTGACGAATCGAAGTTGCACGAGCGGGTTACGAAACTCGAGATGGTCTTCATGCACCTCGAAGAGACGGTCCATGCGCTCGATGAAGTCGTGCGTGCTCAGCAAAAAGCACTCGATGCGATCGATGCACGCTTGGCGCGTCTTGCTTGCTGGAGGGATGCGGACAACAACTCGCCACATTCTCCAGGGGAGGAGAGCTTCGAGGGGGGGTAATCACCCCAGTTTCTGCCATGCTGCACATCGGTCGCGCTGGATCGCGGGAAACCTACCCGGGCGCACGATCGTACTGCGGCGATCTGCGACCATGCTCGGCGGTGTCGTTAGCAGGCAGTCGTGGCGCGGCCGCCGATCAGGTGCGGCATCCACAGCGCCTTCTCGACCAGGTCGATCAGCACTTCGGGATCGAACGGCTTGCGCACGTAATATGTTCCTCCCACGGCGTGCGCCCGGCGAATCACGTCGGGAATCGGCGCGCCCGAGAGAAAGATCACCGGCACGTCGTGCAGCATGGCGTGCTCTTTGAGCTCTTCGCACAATTCGAGGCCGTTCTGCTCGCCGAGATTGATGTCGGAGAGGATCAAATCGGGCACCGTGCGCAGGGCCGTGGACAGGGCCGCATCGGCCGAATCGCACCCGCAGAAGCCGTAGCCGGCCGGCCGGAGCGTCCGCTCCAATTCATCGAGGATCGAGTGCTCGTCGTCGATGGCGAGAATCATCGCGCGAATGTCAGAGATACCATCCATCGTGCGCTCCTTGGTCGGCAGGCGTGGCCATTCGGCAACAGGGGCCGAAGTTCCTCACTGCAAACCTAGGTTGCACCATGAATTGCGGCGTGCGATCCGGGCACCGATCACTCCCGCCCCCCGCCCGAGGCTGCAACGCATCGTTACAACCGTCAAAACCAGAAGCACACAACACGACGGCCCCCTGACCCCTGACCACTGACCACTACCTTACCGCCAGGCGAAATCGCCCGCGTTCAGGCTCGGCAGCATTGTCGCGCCCATCAGATAGCGATCGACGGCGCGTGCCGCCTCGCGACCTTCATGAATGGCCCAGACTACGAGCGACTGCCCACGTCGGGCATCGCCGGCGGCGAAGACCCCTTCGACGCTCGACATGTAATTTTCGTCGCACTTGATGTTACCGCGGGGATCGAGCTCGAGCCCCAGCTCGTCGACCGCACCACGTTTCTCGGGGCCAAGGAAGCCCATCGCCAACAGCACCAACTGGCAGGGCCATTCCTGTCGCGTCTCGGGCAACTCGCGAAACTGATGCCGGCCTTGTTCGTCCGTGTACCACTCGATGGTCACCGTCACCAGGCTGCGAACGTGGCCCTGGTCGTCGGAGAGGAATTCCTTGGTGAGAATGCTCCAGTGGCGATCGCACCCTTCTTCGTGCGACGAGCTCGTGCGGAGCATCATCGTCCAATAGGGCCAAGGCGATTGCGCGGGGCGCTGCACGGCGCGGGGATACTTGCCCAGATCGGGAGGTTGCGGCAGCAACTCGAACTGCGTGACGCTCTTCGCTCCCTGGCGATTCGACGTGCCGGTGCAGTCGCTGCCAGTGTCGCCGCCGCCGATGATGATCACATCCTTGCCCGTGGCCGAAAGGGCCACGTCGCTCGGAATCTCATCCCCCTGGTTGCGCTTGTTCTGCTGCGGCAGGAAATCCATCGCAAAATGGACTCCCTGGAACTCGCGACCCGGGATCGGCAGATCGCGCGGATGGGTCGAACCGGCGCAGATCACGATGGCGTCGAAGTCCTCGCGCAATTGGGCGGCCGAGATGTCGACGCCGATATTCGTATTGCAGCGGAACTCGATCCCCTCGGCCTTCATCTGCTCGACGCGGCGCCAGACGCGGCTCTTTTCGAGCTTGAAGTCGGGAATGCCATACATGAGCAGACCGCCGGGGCGATCGGCGCGCTCGAAGACCGTCACGCGGTGCCCGGCCCGATTGAGCTGTTGCGCGGCGGCGAGCCCCGCCGGACCGCTGCCGATGACCGCCACGTGCTTGCCGGTGCGCTTGGCCGGGGGCTCGGCGGCGATCCAACCCTCGTCGAAGCCGCGATCGGCGATCGTCATTTCGATCTGCTTGATCGTGACCGGATCTTCATTGATGCCCAGCACGCAGGCCGTTTCGCACGGCGCGGGACAGACGCGCCCCGTAAACTCGGGAAAGTTGTTCGTCGCGTGCAGACGATCGAGCGCCTCGCGCCACTGGCCGCGATACACGAGATCGTTCCAGTCGGGAATGATGTTCCCCAGCGGGCAGCCCGTGTGGCAAAACGGCACGCCACAGTCCATGCAGCGTGCCCCCTGCGTGGTCACCTCTTCGGGCGAGAGCACCTTGAGGAACTCGTTGTAGTGCCGCACGCGATCTTCGGCCGGTTCGTTGCCGTAGATCTTGCGGCCGTACTTGATGAATCCACGTACATCACCCATGAGTAACCTCTTCGAGCATACCTGCGCTGGCGGTGGTGGTTTTCTGCTCCTTGGCGAGCTCGGCCAAGGCACGCTTGTAATCGATCGGCATCACCTTGACGAACTTGCCACGAAGCTCGTCCCAGTTGTCGAGCACATATTGCCCGCGGGTGCTGCCGGTGTATTCGACGTGCCGCTTGACGAGCTGCAGCACGCACTGCTGGTCGTCGAGATCCGTAAGATCCTCGAGCTCGACCATTTCCATGTTCACATGGTTGGGGAAGCTGCCATCCTCGTCGAGCACGTAGGCGATGCCCCCGCTCATGCCGGCGGCGAAGTTGCGCCCGGTTTGGCCGAGAATCACGGCGCGGCCGCCGGTCATGTATTCGCAACCGTGGTCCCCTACTCCTTCGACGACGGCCGAGGCGCCGCTGTTGCGCACGCAGAAGCGCTCGCCGGCGATGCCGCGGAGATACAACTCGCCCGAGGTGGCGCCGTACAGGCAGACGTTGCCGGCGATGACGTTGTCTTCCGGCACGAAGCTACTCTCGCGCGGCGGGTAGACGATCATCTTGCCCCCGGAGAGCCCCTTGCCGCAGTAGTCGTTCACATCTCCCTCGACGCGGAAGGTCACGCCCGGCACGCCAAAAGCGAGTATGCTCTGTCCGGCCGTGCCGCGGAAGTTGAGCTGGATCGTGTCCTCGGGCAAGCCGCGCTTGCCGTAGCGGCGCGTCACCTCGCTCGAGAGGATCGTGCCCACCGTGCGGTTGATATTGCGGATGCGCACGTCCGCCTTGACCTTTTCGCCACGTTCGAGCGCGGGCCGGCAGAGCTCGAGCAGCGTGGTCACGTCGAGCGAGCTGTCGAGGCCATGATCCTGCGACTGGCTGCAATACGTGCCGACGTGTGCCGGCGCCTGCGGCTTGTGCAGAATCGTCGAGAAGTCGAGTCCCTTGGCCTTCCAATGGGCGATCGCCTGGGCGGTGTCGAGCATGTCGACCCGGCCGACCATCTCGTTGATCGTGCGGAAGCCGAGCGAGGCCATGATCTCGCGCAGCCCCTCGGCCAGTAGGAAAAAGTAGTTCACCACGTGCTCCGGCTCGCCGGAGAACTTCTTGCGCAACGCCTGATCCTGCGTCGCGATGCCGACAGGGCAGGTGTTGAGATGACACTTCCGCATCATGATGCAGCCGATGACCACGAGCGACGCCGTGGCGATGCCCCACTCTTCGGCGCCGAGCATCGTGGCAATCGCCACGTCGCGCGGGGTGCGCAACTGGCCGTCGGTCTGGACGATGATGCGGCTACGCAGGTCGTTCATCACCAGCACCTGGTGGGTCTCGGCCAGGCCGAGCTCCCAGGGAATGCCGGCGTGCTTGATCGAGGTCTGCGGGCTGGCGCCGGTGCCACCGTCATAACCACTGATGAGAACGACGTCCGACTTCCCCTTCGAGACGCCCGCCGCCACGGTGCCGACCCCCACCTCCGCCACGAGCTTCACGCTGATGCGGGCAGCGCGGTTCGAGTTCTTCAGATCGTGGATCAACTGGGCGAGATCCTCGATCGAGTAGATATCGTGGTGCGGCGGGGGAGAAATGAGCCCCACGCCCGGCGTGCTGTGACGAATGCGGCCGATTTCCTGGTCGACTTTATGGCCGGGTAGCTGGCCCCCTTCGCCCGGCTTGGCGCCTTGCGCCATCTTGATCTGCAATTCCTTGGCGCTGACGAGATACTCGCTCGTCACGCCGAAACGGCCGCTGGCCACCTGCTTGATGGCGCTCGACCGGCTGTCGCCATTCGGATCGGGCGTATAGCGGGCCGGATCCTCGCCTCCTTCGCCCGTGTTGCTCTTGGCGCCCAGGCGATTCATGGCAATGGCCAGCGTCTCGTGCGCTTCGCGCGAGATCGAACCATACGACATGGCGCCCGTCGCAAAGCGCTTGACGATCTCGGTCGCCGGCTCGACCTCTTCGAGCGGCACCGGCTTGGCGGCCTGCTTCAAGTCGATCAATCCACGGAGCGTCAGCAGGCGTTTCTCCTGCTTGTCGATCAGCTCGCAGAACTTCTTGAACTCGCCCTTGCTGTTGATCCGCGTGCTGTGCTGCAGCCGCGCGATGACATCGGGATTGAAGAGGTGCGCCTCACCCTTGCGACGCCACTGGTATTGGCCGCCTACGTCGAGTTGCAACACCTCGGGCACTTCGGCCGTCGGATAGGCATGCTCGTGTCGGCGAATTGACTCTTCGGCAATGTCTTCGATGCCGATCCCCTGGATGCGGCTGGCCGTCCACGAGAAATACTCGTCGATGAACGGGCGATTCAAGCCGATCGCCTCGAAGATCTGCGCGCCGCGGTAGCTTTGCTGCGTGGAGATGCCCATCTTCGACATCACCTTCAACACGCCCTTGGCCACCGCCTTGATGAACTTCTTCTCGAGCACCTCGGGCTGGTAGTCGACCGGAAGGTACCCGTCGACCTGCATCTGGTGAATCGTGGCGAAGGCCAGGTACGGGTTGACGGCGCCGGCGCCATAGCCCGTGAGCAGGGCGAAGTGTTGTACCTCGCGGGCTTCGCCCGTCTCGACCACCAGGCCGCAGCGCGTGCGGGTTTCTTCGCGGATCAGGTGGTGATGGATGCCGCTCGTGGCGAGCAGAGCCGGAATCGGCACCCAATCGGCGTTCACGCCCCGATCGGACAGGATGAGAATGGTAGCCCCCTTGGCGATCGCCTGCGAGGCCTCGCGACGTAATTCTTCCAGGCGCTTGGCCAGGCCCGCCACTCCTTCGCTGCGGCGGAAGAGGATCGACAGCGTATGGCTGCGCAGCCGGCCACTGTTGAGCGACTTGATCTTTTCCAACTCGTGATTCGTGAGAAACGGCTGTTCCAGGCGCAACAGCCCGCATTGCTCGGGCGTTTCGTCGATCAGGTTCCCTTCCGAACCGATCGTGGTGATCATCGAGGTGATGATCTCCTCGCGGATCGCGTCGAGCGGCGGATTCGTCACCTGGGCGAAGAGCTGCTTGAAGTAGTTGTAAAGCAACTGCGGACGATCGGAGAGTACCGCCAGCGGCGCGTCGTTCCCCATCGAGCCGATCGGCTCGAGACCGTCGGTCGCCATGGGAGCCAGGATGATGCGCAGATCTTCGAGCGTGTAGCCGAAGGTGCGTTGCAACTTGAGCAGCGGTTCGTGCATCTCGCCATTGGTGGACGTGGGCTCGGGGATCGTATCGAGCGTGCGCTGGTTCTGACGCAGCCAGTCCCGATAGGGATGCTTCGACGCGAGCTCGTGCTTGATCTCGTCGTCGGCAATGATCCGCTTCTGCGCGGTATCGACCAGGAACATGCGTCCCGGTCGCAGGCGTCCCTTGAACTCGACCTCTTCGGGCGGAATGTCGAGCACGCCCGCCTCGGAAGCCATGATGACCATACCTTGCTTGGTGACCCAGTAGCGGCTGGGGCGCAGGCCGTTGCGGTCGAGCAGGGCCCCCATCAGGGTGCCGTCGGTAAACGCCATCGAGGCGGGACCGTCCCACGGTTCCATGAGACAGGCCTGGTACTCGTAGTAGGCCTTCTTTTCGTCCGACATACTCTCGTGGCCTGCCCAGGGCTCGGGAATGAGCATCGACATTGCCTCGGGCAACGAGCGGCCGGTCATCACCAGCAGCTCGAGCGCGTTGTCGAAGATGGCCGAATCGCTGGCGTTCGGCGTACAGATCGGCAAGATCTTGCGCAGGTCGTCGCCATATTCCTGGCTGGCCAGCATGCTCTGCCGGGCATGCATCCAGTTCACGTTGCCGCGCAACGTGTTGATCTCGCCGTTGTGCGCCATGTAGCGGAACGGCTGGGCCAAGTCCCACGTCGGAAAGGTGTTCGTGCTGTAGCGTTGATGCACGAGCGCCAGGGCCGAGACGAAGCGTTCGTCCGCCAGGTCGGCATAAAAACCCTCGACCTGCTCGGCCAGCATGAGCCCCTTGTAAATCACGACGCGCGACGACAGGCTCGGCAGATAGAAGTACTTCACCTGTTCGAGCTGGCTCTCGCGAATTTCGTTCTCGATGCGCTTGCGAATGACATAGAGCTTCCACTCCAGACGCTCGCGCGGAGTCTCGCTGCCGCGAGCGATGAAGATCTGTCGAATGACGGGCTCGACGTCGCGGGCCGTCTGCCCGATCAGGCGGTTGTCGATCGGCACGTCGCGCCAACCCAGCACGCGTTGCCCTTCTTCGACGACGATCTCTTCCAGCCGGTTGGAGCAGAAGTCGCGCTCGCGGTCCTCGCTGGGCAGAAACACGATGCCGATGCCGTAGTCGCCGGCGGCGGGCAGCCTGGCCCCCACTTCTCCCGCCTTGGCGGCGAAGAAGTCGTGCGGAATCTGCGTGAGAATGCCCGCCCCGTCACCTGTCAACGGATCGCAACCGCACGCGCCGCGGTGCGTCAGGTTCACGAGAATCTCGAGACCGCGCCGCACGATCTGATGCGTGCGCTCGCCGTGGATGTTCACCACGAAGCCGACACCGCACGCATCGTGCTCGTTCGCCGGATCGTAAAGACCCTGGGCCTGGGGAAGTCCTTGGTTCCGTTGCAATTCTGACATGGGTCCTACCGTGTGCTGGCGGTGTGGGCGGTGGCCGATTCTGTCGCTCGGCCGTTGGCTTTCACAGCTCTCGTGGGGGCGGGCGCCGGGCGTGTGGCCGCGGCGCCATGGCCATTCGTCGGGGAGGGGGAATGCGCGCGTCCCACGTGCGACGCCGCGTGACCGTTGCGCAAAGGCACGTCGGCCTGCTCGCGCAATAATTCGAGGAAGCGGCCGATCGTGCCGTCGAGCTCGCGACCGCGCCGAAAGATGATGCCCAGCGGACGAACCAACTCGTCCGTGTCGAGCGGCACGGCCACCAGCGTGCCGGCCGTCACCTCGGGCTGTACCGTCGGCTCGGGCAACAGCGCTACGCCGGCGTCGATCTCGACGGCACGTTTGATCGTTTCGATGTTGTCGAACTCCATCGCCACGTCGACCATCACGCCATCGAGCGAGAGCACGCGATCGATCTCGCGACGGATCGTCAGGTCGCGGTCGAAGCTCACCAGCTTCTCGCCCGCCAGTTCGATCAGGGCGATGCGCGGACGCGACGCCAGTCGATGCCCGGGGGCACAGACCAGCACCATCGGCTCCTCGCGCCAGGGGATGGCCTGGATCGTGCGCGACGACTTGGGATAGCTGACCAATCCCAGGTCGGCCTTGTCGTGCTCGATGCTCTGATAGACGCGGTGCGGGTGGAGGTACTCGAGCCGCACATTGGCCTTGGGATAACGACTCAGGAAGTCCTGAATCGAACGGCTCATGTGGTGCAGCCCGACCGAGTAGATCGAGGCCACGCGCACGCGGCCGACGACCTCCTGGTGCAACGTGCGGACTTTGTCTTCCAGCGCGAAGTAGCGCTCGACGATGCCGCGGCAGCCGTCGTAGTAGACCTCCCCCTCGGCCGTGAGCACAAAGGGACGCTTCGAGCGATCGATGAGCTTGACGCCCAGGCGATCCTCGAGCTGATGCACGACCTGGCTGGCCCCCGACTGGGAAATGCCATTCTCGCGAGCCGCACGCGAAAAGCTGCGTTGGCGCACGACATCGCAGAAGATTTTCAGGGACTTGACGTGCATCGATGAGAAAGACGTGACGGGCCGCGATTAGCGTTTCAGATAGAAAGCGCTTCCAGCATTCTTAGTGAACATATCAAACTAGGGAGTGCGACACCCCGCGTCAAGCAAATTCTCAGACATGGTCCCTCCCGCTTACCGCTGCTAGCATCAGGAAAGCCAACGACCACAACAAAGACCATAAATCAATGTAATAAAATAACTTACATCGAAACGCCAGGTGATCCCTATCATCACAAGCCTGAATAGAGAGGGATCTGATCTGCAGAAAGTTCGCTTCTGGCGGAACTCTCCTGGCCAACTCCGCCCCAGGAACCGGCGGACAAGTCAGTATCACCTTGCCCAGATCTCCAGCGGCATTGCCACGATCAGCCGGGTAAACGCCGAGCCGATGCAGTATTACGCGGCAGCGAATACCCGAGGAACGAGATTCTCGGCAGGGCTGCCTGGAACGCTTCACTCCCGCTCGAACGTGCAAACAGGAAGAGATACTGAAATGCCTTGTCCAGCGCGAGCATTCTCGAAAGGACGATCCACGCGCGTTGCAGGCGTACGCGCGTAAAAAGACCCGGTCGCCTGCGGGCCAGGTGACCGGGTTCTGTGGTTTCCATCGTTCGTCCGCTGGAGTTAATCGGCCTTCTTCTGCGGCGTGTAATCGTGATCGCGTTTGCGCAGCACGGTGGCCGAAAGAATCTTGTCCGGTTCGCCGACGGGACGCTGAGGATCGCGTTCGTGCAACTTCGGCAGCACGTCCATCCCTTCGATCACGCGACCGAACGCCGTGTGGCGACCGTCGAGATGGGTCGTTGGCCGGAACGTGATGAAGAATTGCGAGCCGCCGGTGTCCTTGCCGGCGTGAGCCATGCTCAAGGTTCCGCGGAAGTGCTCGCGATGATTGTCGGTGTAGCACTCGCAGGGAATCGTGTAACCGGGTCCACCCGTGCCATCCCCCTTCGGATCGCCTCCTTGCGCCATGAAGCCGTGCAAGACGCGGTGAAACGAAAGCCCGTCGTAGAACTTTCGCTCGACGAGATTGATGAAGTTGGCCACGGTGTTCGGGGCTTCGTTCTCGAATAACTCGATGACGATGTCGCCTTGATTCGTCTTCATCAGCACGCGCGGCAGATCGTCGGCGGCCGCTTCTTTCTCACGAATTGCCTGCTCTTTTTCCCATGCTTCACGATGCTTGTCGAACTGCGACAGGGTCAGTTGCCCCTGATCGTCGAGCATGTTGTTTTCTTGCGCGAGCTTGAGGTACTTCGCGGCGTTGTCGTAGTCCCCCATGGCCCAGGCCGACATGCCGGCCCACAACATCGGCTGCTTGTACTTGAATTCGGTATCGCTGAGCAGCTTCGAAATGCGATAGGCATTCTCGTAATCGTCGTTCGTGTAATTGTCGCGGGCGTCGACGAGCAGCAGGTTATTGACGTCGTCCTTGCCATGCTCGCCGGCGACGTACTCGGCCTCGGCCGCCGCGATCATCGCCCGGTACTGCTTGTCCCCCTCGGAAATCAGTTGCTTGAACTGCTCCTCCATGGCCGGCCGTTCTTCGGGCTTGACCAGCTTGAAGTTGAGCTGCATCTCCTTGATCTTGGCCAAGGTATCGCGGAAGACCGCCACGGCCTTTTCAAAATCACCCTCGGCCGCGGAGGCCGCCGGTTCAGTGGCGGCGGGCTCTTCCGGCTTCGATTCAGGTTCGGGGGCATCTTGCGCCACGGCTACCAGGGGAGACACGAGCAAGAGAGGCAAGCAGAGCGCGCGGCGAGCGTATCGCAACATGACGAGTTTCCTGTCCGCAAAACGTGTGCTTCAATAGGGTTCGCGCAGACTACTCGCGCCGCGCTGGCCCAGATTTTTCAAGGTCGTAGCCTACCATAGAGCGCTCGCTGCCGCCTAGTATGACAGCGACTTCGTGTAGCCCGACTTCGTTACGTGAGCCGTTTGACGGGAGTTCAACTTGGCACGCCGTGGCAAACCGACCGCACGCTCCGTTCGTCCCACCCCCTCTGATCCGGTGGCGGCGCCGTTGCGGATCGTGGGGGGAAACCTGCGTGGACGGAAGCTGCTTTACTCGGGCGATCCACGCACCCGGCCCATGAAAGACCGCGTGCGCGAGGCGGTTTTCAACCTCGTGGGACCGAGCGTCGTGGGGGCACAGGTCTTCGATCTGTTCGCCGGCACGGGCGCCATGGGCCTCGAGGCGGTCAGCCGGGGCGCTGCCCAGGCGACGCTCGTCGAGCGGCACTTTCCCACCGCCAAACTGATCGAACAGACCGTCGCCGACCTGGGCATCGAAGCTCAGGCGCAGGTCGCCGCGGGAGACGTCTTCCATTGGGTACGTCACCTTCCCGAGCCCGCCACCGGCCAGCGCTGGGCCGTCTTCATTTGCCCACCTTATCGCCTGTTTCAGGAACAAAGGGACGAAATGCTCCAACTCGTGGATCGGGTCATCGCCGCGGCGCCCCTGGACAGCATCGTCTTGGTCGAGGCCGACGCGAACTTCGACTTTGCCACGCTGCCCGACGCCGATCGCTGGAATGTCCGCGCGTATTTACCGGCGGTCATCGGCACCTGGCGACCACAAAGCGTAACGAACAACTAGCTCAACCCTTGTCCCTGCGGGGTCGGAGACCATTCCACGATGGATGTGCGTCATATCGATGAAGTGTCTGCCTTCACGACGAAAGACGGCTCGGAGATTCGCGAGTTGCTGGCCTATCGCAACTCGGTGATCCGCCAGCAAAGCCTTGCCGAGGCGCGTCTCGCTCCCGGCGCTAAGACCCAGGCGCACTACCATCCCCAAACCGAGGAGATTTACTACATCCTCGTCGGCCAGGCCCGGATGCGTCTGGGTGACGAGGTGCGCGAAGTAGGGCCGGGCGATTCGATCGCCATCCCGCCGGGCGAACCCCACCAGATCACGAACATCGGCGACGTGCCGCTCAAGTTTCTCTGCTGCTGTGCCCCAGCCTACGAGCACGAGGACACCGTCATAATCGAGGGCTGGGACTAATACATCACCTGCTGTCGCTTGACATAGCAGCCATGCAGGCAAACGCACTTTGCGTTGCAACTCGTGACGAGTCTTCGAGATAGCCTTGGTGGCCTCAGGCCCGGCACACTTTTCTCACAAACCCCTGTTTATCCAGACGGTGTATTTTACCGATCTCACTTAGGCGCGGAGTGCGCGAGCGCGCCAAACGTGCGCTACATCGGTGTCAGGCACGGAGCCGGGAGATCGTTTCCATGCGTCATCAAGGCGGTGGGCTCAATGCCCCCTTCCTGGGGCTTCTGGTTTGTTTGTTCGTGTTGAGCCTCTTGGCCCCGCGCAGTTGGGAGCGCGTCGCCAGGCGACAACCGGTTGAGAAAGCCGCCGCTGCGCCCGTTCGCCCCGCGCCCGAGTCGTACGCATCGCGACAGCAGGCAATCCGCGTGTTCAGTGCCCAGCGGGGCGAACCGACGCTGGCCAGGCCCCGCGTTCATGGTCCCCAGCTTTCGTGTGCGTGGAATGCCGAGCGCGACACGCTCGAACTGGTGCCCGCCCAGCAAGCCGTGACCGAACTGCGCAATCCACGGCTCGCTGCCCAGATCGACGCCGCAGAGCTCGCCCCGTCCGACGCACTGGTTGTGGATGAGACGCCCGTGGAGCTCGGACCGAGCTTGTCGGTCGCCTCGCGTCCGTCCCCCGTTGCCGACGAGGACCATCTTCGCTTCGACGGCAGCTTCGGCGAGCTCGAAGCAGCCTGGGAACTGCCCGCCACCACGGCCAAACGTCGCGCCGGCTTGGCAGGACCGGAGTCACTTTACGTGCAACTCTGGCGGTTGTCGGCCCGGCCTGGCTGTGACTTCTGGTCGCTGCGCACGGCGGCGCTGGTGCGGATGCTGCACGAGCCGGCGACGCTGAGCAGCTTCGCGCGGCAACAGACGGTGCTCGAGCAACTGGCGGTCGCCTCGCGCGACGCGGACGAGTTGGCTCGCCTGGTCGGAGAGGGGACCGGCGCGACGGAGGTGCGTCGCGCGCAACATGCGCTCGACCGGCGTCTGAAGTTGTGGCAGTCGGCCGCCACGGTCCGCCGCACGACGCCCTCGCTGGTGATCATGCCCCGCCTCCAGAACGACCGCCTGGGCAGGCGAGTCAGCGAAGTCGCGGCCTTGACGCATGGCGCGCTGCATGGCGCCGAGTGGCGCGAGTTCCTGCTGCTCGACTCGCTGGCGGTGGCCGAGTCGGGCGTTACCGAGACGGCCGACGAGCGCGAAGTGGCTCGCCGCATTTTGCAACGCCTGACCGAGTCGCGTCTGACGCGCTCGCAACGTTCGTTCGTTTCGCAAGGGCCCGTGGCGGCATTGACCGAAAGCCTGCGCGGTCGCGCCGCCGAGCCCGTCGATCTCGAACGAACACTCGCGCGCCTGGAACAGTATGAGAGGAGCGGCCTGTCCCAGGATGCGCAGTTGGTGGCCGCGGACCGCCGGCAATTGGAATGGATGAACACGGACGAAGCACGGCAATTGGCCGACCTGATCGACACGCACTATCGGAACTGTAATCTGCGTGTCGCGGTCGCCCGAGAGTTGATCGAGCGGTTGCTGCCCGCCCGCGATCCTCAGCACGAAGCCGTCCGCGAAACCATTCTCGGCGTGCCGGTCCGCGGCCAGGGTACCACGACGACGAACCTGTCGGTCCGTCTGGTTCCTGATGACGCCCGTCTGCGGATGGCGATCGAGGCCGCGGGCCTGATCGATTCGCGCACCACGTCGCGTAGCGGCCCGGCCCGTTTCTGGAACGACGGGCATGGGCAGTATTTCGTCCGTGCCCTGCTCAACATCACGCCCGAGGGCATCCAACTGGGTGACATCGACGGCCACGCGACGGTCGCCTCGCGGCTGCGCAACTTCGAAACCGACTACGACGGCATCCCGCTCGTCGGTTCGCTCGTGCGAGGAGTGGTCGAGCGCGAATACAGCGAGCGCCGGGGGGCCGCGCGACGCGAAAGCGAACGTAAGGTGACCCATCGCGTCGAACAGCGCATCGCCGCCGAGGCTGGCAAGATGGTGGCCAACGCCAACCGCCAGCTCGACGAACGCGTCGGCAGTCTCTTGCGCGAGTTGGGCTTCGACACGCCGGCCAGCGTCCTGCAAACGACCGACCAGCGGCTCATCGCCCGGCTGCGTCTGGCCACCGAAGAACAACTCGGTGCGCACACGCCCCGGCCGCGAGCCCCCTCCGACAGCGTGCTGAGCCTGCAAGTTCACGAATCGGCCCTGAACAACCTGGTCGAGCAGCTCGATCTCGATGGTCGCCAGTTCAGCGTGCCCGATCTGCACCAGTGGCTCGCCACGAAGCTGCACCTCAAGAACTCTCCCGCCGTCGATCCGAGCCGCGAAGAGGTCTTCGTCACGTTCGCCGAGAACGACGCCGTGCGCGTCCGTTGCCGCGAGGATCGCATCGAGGTGACTTTGTCGCTGGCCGACGTCGAAAACCCGGAGAATCACTGGCGCAACTTCCAGGTGAAGGTGTTCTATCGTCCGCAGGTCGAGGGCTTGAGCGCGCAGCTCGTGCGCGACGGAACAATACAGCTCATCGGCCAACGACTCGGCGCCAAGGGCCAGGTTGGCCTGCGTGGCGTCTTCAGCCGCATCTTCTCGCGCGAGAAACCGCTCCTGCTGCTGCCCGAGCAACTGGTGACCGACCAGCGATTGGAAAACCTCGCCGTGACACAGATGGTGATCGACGACGGCTGGATCGGCCTGGCCGTGGGCCCGCAACGCAGCAGCGTGACGCTGCCCGTGGCGCTGGCGCCGCAGCATCAGCAGTAAACACCCCCATTAGGAACGTACGACGCGCGCCGTCACGCAGACGTCGCCGTCGATGTCGCACACCACGGGATCGACCAATGCCAGCGACTGCGAAATTGCCGCGATCCCCAGCCCGCCGATGGCGTCCGGTGCATCCGCGCCCCCGATGATCTTCGGCGCGATGTAGACCTGTACCTCGTCGAGCAAACGTTCGTCGACGAGCGTGCCCAAAACCTGAGTTCCCCCTTCGACGAGGACATTCGTCATCTCGCGGCGTCCCAACTCGCCGAGCAATGCATGCAGGCGCTCGGCAGGTGACTCGCCCGGGCAACGGAACACTTCACAACCTTGCGCAGTCAGCCGTTCGATGTCCGCGGCCGGGGCATCGTGCGCTGCGGCAACGAGCACGGGCAGCTCGCGCGCGGTACGCACGAGCTGCGAACCGCTCGCCAACTGCGCGCGGCTATCGAGCACGACGCGCGTGGCAATCCTTGGGCCTGCCGGGCGCGCCGTGAGGAGAGGATCGTCGGCCGTGGCGGTGCCGCGCCCGACGATAATCGCATCGACGCGGCCGCGCAGCTCGTGGACCAGCCGGCGCGACGATTCGTTCGAGATCCAGCGGCTGTCGCCCGTTCGCGTGGCCAGTTTGCCATCGAGCGACATGGCCCACTTGGCAATGACCCAGGGCAGGCCCGTTTCCACTCGCTTCAAGTAGGGGGCGTTCAGAGCGCGCGCCGCTTCCTCGCCCGTGCCTACGACCACTTCGATGCCGGCAGCGATTAATTCTTGCAGCCCGCCGCCGGCCACTTGGGGAAAGGGATCGCTCATGGCCATGACGACGCGTCGTACTCCCGCGGCAATCACGGCGCGGCTGCACGGGGGGGTTTTCCCCTGGTGGCAGCAAGGCTCCAGCGTGACGTAGAGTGTCGCGCCGGCGGCACGCGCACCGGCGAGCGAAAGGGCTTCGATCTCGGCATGGGGACCACCAAAGCGGCGGTGCCAACCTTCGCCCACGATTTCGGCCCCGTGCGCAACCACGCAACCGACCAGCGGATTCGGCTCGACGCGTCCCTGACCTTGTCGTGCCAACTCGATCGCGCGGGCCATGTGCCAGGCATCGAGAGCAGACTGTTGCATGGGACGTGCGTCGGCGATTAGCAGGGGGAAGTGGAGTTGCGAACCGTTTAATCCATGCCGGGCAGCCATAAGCCCGACTTGCTCGACTGTTGCGCCTCGGCACCTGGGGTCCAGATACCTTCTTCGGCGGGTGCAGCCGCGGGAGGCGCGCCGGCGACGGCCATCTCCTGCGTGGGACGGCCATCGGGGCCAATCAACCCCAGCGAATACATGATCCGCATCAGCGCCTCGCGCACGCCCGGTTCCGCGGCATGCTTGGTTGTCAGCACGCGGATCAGATGCTCGAACTGGGCGGCGTCCCCGCGCATGAGTCGCAGCGGAACTTCGGCCAGATAATACTGCGCCGGCGACGTGCCCATGCGAATCGCTTCTTGCGCCGCCTGGCCGTAGTACTCGAGCGCCTCGTCGGGCGTCGCGGCGTTGTCGGCCAGCACGCCGTAGGCTTCGGCCTTGTCGATCTTGCCGTCGAGCGAAACGCGCCCGACCACCTCGCGCGTCGCCTGCGGCAAGGCGGGACGATACCGCGTCAGCATCAGATGCGTGTAGGCCGCCAGGAGTTCGTCGTCCGAGAGCTTGCCGTAGTCGAGACGTGCGTGCCGCACCAGGGGTAGCGTCCGCACGCTCACCGTTGCCGGATCGATCGTCGCCGACGGGGGAAGCCCCAGCGCCTCGCGCAGCTCGTTGAAATCGAAGCCGCGCATGTGACGTGCCGAGACATCCTCGAGCAGCAGGATCGCCGCCAGCAAGGGAATGCGATACTGCGGATCGGACGCGGCCTCCCGCGGTGTCTTGCCGCCCAGCAGCTTCTGCGGATAGCTGGTCCATCTTTCCATCACCGCGGCGCGGGCGAAGTTCACAGCCAGCTTCATTTGAATGTCGGCGGGAGTTCCCGGAGGCAGGTAATGCTTCGAACTGAGAATCGCCGAAACAGGCGACTCGCCGTCGATCACCTGCTCTTCTCCGGCAGGGCCAATCGCGTCTCCCGCGACCTGCTCGACTACCTGGCGGGCACGGGTGAGATCTTCACCGCGCAATCCCTCGACCTCGAGTCGCGCCTCGCGATCGGTCTGCTTGCCGAAGACATAGAGCTCACCGACCACCTTCGGCACGTCGGCAATGTTGAGCTCGGTTGCTTGCTGCAACTCGGGTCGATCGAGCAGCAGGTAGCGTGCCCGCGGCGGCGGCTCATCCGATTTCGGCAACTGTTCGACCGGCGCCTGCGCCGTATGGCGATCGGCCGTGAGCGATATTAACAGCCGCTCGAGATCGACGATCGGATAGGTCACCAGCACCACGTCGATCGACGGTTCCGCCCCTTCGACGTCCAAGAGTTGGGCCAGGGCCTCGGCCTCGACGGCATCGTCGAGCGGAATATCGAGTGCGGCCAGCTTGCGCAGCGCCTCGGCCGCGCCGGCCGAATCGGCGGTCCAGGCCCGCGTCGTGGCCAGATTCGTCCAGACCGCCGGCGAATCCTTGCCAGGGCCGGCCGCCAACTCGCTCCACGACTTTTCAGCGTCGATCCAATCGGCTTCCTGCGTTTCGGCGTACGCCTTGGCAAACTGATCTTTCCACGCGACGCCGTCGGGGCAGGGGGCCAATCGATTCACGTCGCGCATCATGGCCGGCAGCGATTCGGCGCTGCTGAGCTGCATCACCATCGACACCGGGAACTCGTCGTCCTGGGCGATGGTCATCATCAGCGAGAAGTGCGCTTTGGCCGCCACCGGCTGACCGGCCGAGAGCAACATCCGCGCCAGCGTGCCTAGCGCCGTGTAGACCTGATTCGGAATCGACTCGCGGCAGGCCCGCAACGCCTGCTGCATCTGGGCGACCCCCGCGCGCGGACTCTCCACGGCGGCCTTGAGCGTGGCGCTTTCGGCCAGCGCAATCGGATTCTCGGGATGCTTCTCGACAAACCGGCGAATGGCCTCGCGCATCTCGTCGTAGCGGTGAAGCTCGCCCAGCACGCCGATCTTGATGGCCATCAGCGCCGGCCGGTCGGGCTTCGTGGCCTCGAGCTTGGCGATATGGTCGAGGCAGGCCAGCCGCTGGTCGCCGGCAATCATCCGCTCGATCTTGTTCAGATCGTCGAGCAGTTCGGAGCAACAAAACTTCACCTTCTTGCCCGATCCACAGGGGCAAGGAGAGTAACCGTCGAGAGGCATGCAAACAGTCCGTTCGCTGGAGAAGAAGGGCAAGGCTTGCGGCGGCGCCGGCCTGGCGCGCAGCGACGACCGCGGTCGTCGCCCCTGATCGTAGCAAATTGCCCGCGGGCGGACGAGGATCTAGCCGCCCTGGCCGCGGGGCAATTTGGCAGAAAAGAAGGCCTTGCGGGCCAAGGAAGCCGGGCGATTACTTCGCGGCGCTCAGTTCCTCGCGCTTCCGCACGATGAGCTGCAGCAGGGCCTTTTGGGGATCGGCGAATTTCTTGATCCCCTCGGACATGAGGGTCTCTTCGAGGTGCTGCATATCCACCCCGCGGTTGATCTCGGCCAACACGTCGGCGGGGGGTAATTCATCGATGCGGCGCGTCGCCGTGCGGCCGCTCTTTTCGTAGGCCTCGTTCGTCTCGGGGGGATTCGTCTCGATGTCCGAGCCGGCGAACGCTTCGACGTACTTCCAGGGAGCGTCCTCGGGCTTCTTGGTCCCGGTGCTGGCGAAGATCATCTCTTGCTTGTGCCTGGTATTCTTGGCCCCCCAGTACTGGTTGTTGTCCCCCCAGATCTGCTTCGCGTTGACGATACCAACCATGCCCTGGGCAGCGGCCGAAAGCTTGGGCAAGTGCTGCTCGGTGTACACGTCGACGCGCGAAACGAAGATGCTGTAGACGCTTTTGAACTGATCGAGACTGGCCCGGCGCTGCGCGCCGCGCCAAACCGCCTCGCAAGCGGCCTTGTGCTGCCGGGGCGAGAAGATGAGCGTGACGTTCAGCGTGATACCGGCCGCGCAGAGCTCCTCGAGGGCGTCGATGCCGGCCGGGGTGGCGGGCACCTTGATCATGCGGTTCTTGTGTCCGGCCGACCAGCGCTTGCCGAGTTCGATATAGCGCTTGACGCGTTCGGCATGCGGCGGCCCCGTTTGGGGATCTTCGAGCAACGGATCGAGCTCGAAGCTCACGTAACCATCGTTACCGCCGGTCTGCTCCCACACGGGCAAGAAGACTTTTTGTGCCTCCCGCACCAGGCGATCGGTCGTGCTCCACGCAATCTCGTCGTCGCTCAGTCCGTCGCGAATGAAACCTTCGATCTCGTCGTCGAAGCGGCCGGTCTTAATCAGGTTCGAGACGATCACCGGGTTCGACGTGGCGCCGGTCGCCCCGAGGGCTCGGTTGGCCACGACGAGATCGGGGTCGATCGAGTCGAGCCACAACTTGGTGCCGGATGCCACGAGCGAGCGAAGGGGTGAAGACATCGGTTCGATTCCCCGTACGGAGTTGAGTTAGTTTCCAGCACTGCCAGCATGCACTGCCCGGCTGGCACAGCAGCCACGCGCTCGAGGCGTGCCCTGTCAATCGAATCTTACGACTCGAAGCGGTGCCCTGACCGGGTTGCGGTGCCGAGCGCGCGCCCCGGTGGCACTCTCCATCGTTAGACGATCCTGTCGTCCGAATGTCAAGTCCGGAAGGAAGTTGCGATTTGCACCACGCGAAGGTCCGAGCGCCGTCGAACCACTTTGCACCGTCCCGAATTCGTTCTCGCGCGGCTGGACCAACCTTTTCACGCAGTCACCCATGTAAAAACAGGCAAGCTCTAACGATTTCGCGGAATCTAACGATTATTCCTGCTTTTTGCGAGCCGCTCGGTCGATCTAGGGTACGACGAGCCGTGCGCCTCGGGGGCACGGCTCACACCGTAAGTACCAGACTCGAGCGGAGACGTTGCCCTTGAAGGGGCCTATTCACTACTGGCTGCTTTGCCTGACGGCAATCGCCCTCGCCGCCGGCACGGAAGGTGCCGCGGCACAGGCACCCCGTTCGCGCGGGGCGAGACCCGCGACGCGCCAGGTGGCGCCACCGCGGTCGGTCTCAGGCTCGTCGTTCCAGGATGCGCTGCGCAAGACGGCCTACCAAGACACCCCCTATTACGAAGAGGAGCCTTCCGCAGACCTGCGTCCCGTTCCTGCCGAAACGGCCGAGGAATATTCCGCCCTTGAAGAGGGATACGGGGAGGAAACCTGGTACGAAAGTCCTCCCGGCGAGGGTTGGTACGAGCCCCACTGCCTGGGCTGCGGCGCCGCCGATGAGTGCTGCACTTGCGAATGGGACCAGTTCAGCGGTTGCCCTTCTCCCTGGTTTGCCACGGCTGAAGCCATCTTTACCCAACGACAACGGTCGCGCAACCGCATCGTGTCGCGCGACCGCGCCGATCCGATTCAAGTCATTTCGGGCGGTCAGATCATCACGGTCGCCAATGCGACGGCCGTGATGGGAACCAAGTCGGTCGGCAGCTTTGATTTCGAGCCGGGATTTCGCTTCACGTTGGGGCGCTATCTCGGACGCGATATGTTGAATCGCGACCACACGCTCGAGTTCACCTACTTCGGCCTGCTCGATTGGTCGGGTAGCGCCCGCGTACACAACCAGGGGGGGCAGCTTATTGCCCTCAGGGGCAACGACACGATCCCAGCCGCGGTCGGTGGCTCCCTGGTCACCGACTTCCCGACGAGCTTTCCGAATGGCAACCCTTCGGTCGGCGGTTTCAACTTCGCGACAACGCACTACATCGAATATGGGTCGCACGTCAACAATTTCGAACTCAACTATCGCCTGCGACGCGCCCTGGGGCGAGACAGCCTCGTGGGCCAATCGGACGGAAGCTGGCATCGCCAGTTAACGCCGGGACATACCCCTTCGATCTTTGGCGGCGTGCGCTACTTCGAACTCGACGAGCGGTTCTACTTCTTCAGCGAAGCTTTGTACATTCCGCCGCCACCGCCGCTGAACCAACCCGTGCGGGTGCAATCGCCCCAAGGCGGTGAATACACGATTCACACGCGCAACCGGCTGATCGGCGCCCAATTGGGAGGCGACTTGATCGACGAGCACGTACGTTGGAATTGGGGAGCGCGCGGGAAAGTCGGGCTTTACGCCAACTTCGCCGAGCAAGACAGCGTCGTGTGGATCCAGGCCCAGGAAGCCATGTTCACGACGGGCAATCAGGCGTCGGGCGGCAGCGACCAACGGCTGGCCTTCATCGGCGAACTAGGTTTCGTGGCCAATTACCGCTGGACGCCGAATCTCAGCTTTCGCGCCGCCTGGGACATGATGTGGGTCTCGCGATTGGCGCTCGCCCCCGAGCAACTAAACTTCACCTTCCCCCAGACCGATTCGATCGTCACGACCGGGGGACTCTTCTTCAACACCTTCTCGGTCGGTGCGGACTTCAGTTGGTAGTCGGCGGGACATGCCTCCCTATCAACGATAACCGTAGGCCGGGTTCTGCGTGTCGAAATCGAGGTCGCTGATCCCCTGGTTGAATTGCACGTTCTGATACGTGTACTCCTCGAGCAACACTGGCTTGCCGCCAGGCGTGGTCGGCCAGAGGTATCCCTCGAAGCGGATCGGCAAGCCGGTCGCGTGATCGTAATACGTGCGCGACAGGTGGAACTTGAAGTTCTCGCGCTCGACGGGATGTACCACCTGCACGCAGGTACACTCGCGACCATCCACCTTGGCTCCCGGATAGGTGTTCACCTCGCACTCGCCGAAGTTCAATTCGTAGCGATGCAGGTTGGCCAACTTGGACGCGAGATTCTTGATGCCGATGCTCGTGAGCGGGTAGAGATTGCCCTCCATCATTCGCGATCCGGCGGGATCGAGCGACATCGTGCCGGCGATGCGATCGCGAATGCCGGTGGTGTGCCCGAGCACCTTGCCCTCGTTCTGCCCTTCGACGTAGATCGCCTCTTGTCCCTTGGGTTTCACGGGGCCCAGGCAGTAGAGATAGATGCTGAAGGGCGCGTGCCGCACCTTGAGGAACATGTAGTCGTAGTTGCTCAGTCGACCGTCGATCCGCTCGCGCTTGATGAACGTCGCTGAATAATCGTGCAGTTCATCCGCGCGCTGCACGGCGCGATCGGCCAGTTCGAGCACCGCTTCGAGCGGATGCGGCGGCGCCGTCTCGGGCGTCAGCGGCCGGACTGCCACACGATCGCCCGATCGAACCGCCGCGGCGTTCGCCGTTGCGGGCGCACGCGCCGCATCGCCGGGCGCTTGAGCACCCACGAGGCCCGCGCCCCCAAGTATCGCGCTGCCCGTAATGAACAGCAGAGTTCCGCTCCGCCTGGTGCGTTGGAACATACGCGTCTCCCAAACTTCCTGTTTTGGGGATCGGTTACGAGGGTAAGCGAACGCGCACGCCTGGCGCGCTGCTCCCAGCGTTCCGCCGTGCTGCTTGTTAGATGCCGCGAGGATGTCGCCGGGGTAAGGGAGTAAAACGAGCGGGTATTGGTACTTATCGCCGCGCCGCGCCGGGAATCTTACGCAAATCGGGCCGGCGCGGGGGGCGTATGCTACCAGCGTCGCGCCGTCGGTGTAACGTGAATTCAACCATCCATCGACGTGGATCGCAGGAGAACCTCGTATAAGCGATGTTCTCGATGTCAGCTTGGCCGTCGTAGCACCAGGGCCGCAGCCTGCCCCGTCGCAGCATGATTGAGCACGAGTGCGGCCGGGGCATCGGTTTTCATCGTTCGGCGGTGAATCACGTTGAGCGGACAAGCCGGATCGGGCTGCTCGTAGTTCAAGGTCGCCGGCACTTCGCCAGCGGCCATCGCTAGCACGCTGGCTGCTAGCTCGACCGCGCCGCTTCCCGCCCCCAGGTTGCCGAAGTAGCTCTTTGGCGCCGTTACCGGCGTATCGGGCAAGACCGCTGCGATGGCGCGGGCTTCGAGACAGTCATCCTCGGCCGTGCTCAAGCCGTGGGCGTTGATGTGACCGATGTCCTGCTGCTCGACACCGGCCGAGCGCATCGCCCCTTCGATGGCGTGGCGAATGGCGACCCCTTCGCGCGGCGTCTGGCCCCGGCGGGGCTCGAAGCGCATCGCCGAGCCAGCCACGGTGGCCAGGATCTTGGCCCGGCGGGCCTCGGCATGTTCGCGCGATTCGACCACGAAGACCGCCGCTCCTTCACCATTTACCGCGCCGTCGCGGTGGGCGTCGAAGGGACGGCACGCCCCTTGCGGATCGTCGTTGCGCCGCGACCAGGGAGTCAGCGAGCTACGGACCCAGAGCGTGGGATGGATCCGCGAGCTCGCGCCGCCACAGAACATGACGTCGGCTTCGTCCCGTTCGACGACGCTTGCCGCTTCGGCCACCGCACACAGGCTCGAGACGTCCCCCATCGTGATCGAGTTGCTGGGGCCACGCGCATCGCAAGCAATGGCCACATGGCAGGCCGGCATATTGGGCAAATATTTGAGCATCCACAAGGGATAGATCTTCTCGAGCGCCGCGGTGCCCCAACGGCTGAAATCGAATTGCCCGTCGACCAGGCACTGGGCAAAGGCCGGCGCCGCTTCGGCCAACTCGCAATGCATCAGGTCGGCGCCGAACACGACCCCCAGACGCTCGGGGGTCAGCTTCGCCGTATCGAGCGCGGCGTGCTGTTGGGCCAGGCTGGCCGCGGCCACGCCTAGTTGAATATCGTGCGACATCACCTTGAGACTCTTCCGCTGGGCGATGAACTGCTTGGGATCGAAATCGCTGATCTCGCCTCCAAAATGCGCCGCCGTGGCACTCGTATCGAAGCGGGTAATCGGCCGCACACCGCTGCGGCCCCCGAGCAGCGAGGCCCAGAACGCGTCGCACCCGTTCCCGATCGGACTGACCACCCCCACACCAGTAATGACCACCTCGCGTCGCGTCGGCAGCCGGCGATTGCTGCGCGGCGCGTGCTTCGGGCCAATGCGTGGTAAACAACGCATGTCGATCGCACGAACAGCGCCCGGCAGGATGCTTGTTGCGACTCCGCGCTCGACAACAGGGAACGCAGGACGGGACGCCGGTCTGGGACGGCAGGCGGGCGCCGGGTTGCGGGCCGAAGGGCTTGCCGTAAGATGACGCGACATTGAACGGTCCATGTTTCGTTCGTTCCCTTCTGGCGGGCCCGCCCAGCATCAGATCAAGCGATCTGAACAGCGGCGAGGCCTGAAAGCTGAGGTTGTCGGGTGGATTCGGTCGTACTCAAGCCGCGAAAAGCGGCCCCTTTTTTCGGCCGTCACCCCTGGGTGCTCGACTCGGCCATCGCCCGCCTCGACGGCACTCCGGCCGACGGCGACGCCGTTGACCTGGTGACCGATCAAGGCAAGTGGATTGCCCGCGGGCTGTTTAATTCGCGGAGTCGGATCCGCGTCCGTTTGTACACCTGGGATGTACAAGAATCGCTCGACGAGTCGTTCTGGCGTCGTCGTCTCTCGACGGCCATCGCCTGGCGACGTCGACTCGGCTACGACGCCCCCGAGGGGGCCGCGCGGCTTGTATTCAGTGAAGCCGATGGGCTGAGCGGCCTGGTGGTCGATCGCTTTGCCAACTACCTCTCGATTCAGGTCACGTCGCTGGGCATCGCCTCGCGACTCGACACGCTGGCGCCCATCCTCGCCGAACTGACGGGGGCGCAGGCCGCCGTCGTCCGCTCGGAGAAAGGGGTGGCGAAGCTCGAAGGGCTCGAATACATGGACCGCACCCTGTTCGGCACGACGCCCAGCGGTCCGATCTTCATCACCGAAAACGGCCTGCGTTACGGCGTCGATCTCACCGAGGGGCAGAAGACCGGCTTCTACGTCGATCAGCGCGAAAACCGGCTCGCGGCGGCGCGGTACCTGAGCGGCAGGCGCGTGCTCGATGCCTTCTGCTACAGCGGCGGATTCAGTCTGGCGGCTGTCGTGCATGGCGGTGCGACCGAAACGTTGGGCATCGATGCCAGTGAGAAGGCCATTGCGCTCGCTCGTGCGAACGCGGAATTGAACGGTGTCTCGAAGTCGCAGTTTCTCGCCGGCGACGGTTTCGACACGCTCGCCAATCTATGTGCCGAGGGTCGGCGTTTCGGCGGCGTGATCCTCGATCCTCCCAAGTTCGCCCGCAGCCGCGGCACGGTGAATGACGCCCTGAGGGCCTATCACCGTCTGAACCGTCTGGCCGTCGGCATGCTCGAACCGGGAGGAATCCTCGTTACCTGCAGTTGTTCGGGGCACGTCACGCGCGAAGACTTTCTTTACATGCTCGCGGGGGTGGCGCAAAAATCGGAACGCGACATTCAGATACTCGAACAACGAGGCGCCGCACCCGATCACCCGACGAGCGCGACTTGCCTCGAGACCGAGTATCTGAAGTGCTTTATCTGCCGCGTCGTTTGACGCGGAGACGGGCGTTTAATTCTGCAGGGCGGATTCGATGGAAGCCGGATCGGCCTGCGCGGTCGAGTTGGCGGCGGCACGATTGCGCGTCTCGGCCTGTTCCGCGCGCCAGGCCTGTTCGAGGGCGGCTTGTTGCCGCTGCTGCCGTGCCTGCGCCTCGGCCACATTGCTTGCGGCCAGATCGATCGTGAAGGGATTCTCGATCTGCTCGGCGCCGACCGGCGGCTTGGATTCCACGGGCGTAGCACTGGCAGGCGTCTGGTTCGACGCCAGTTGAATATCGCGGGTAGCCATCTGCGCCGGAGGAGCCGGGGGTGGCGGCAAGTGCCGTCGATTTTTCGCGTAGAGCGAGTTGCTCGACATGGGGCCGCTCTGGGGCGAGCTCGCATAGAGTCCACCACCCGAGCGACGCTTGCCCCCCGAGGGAGGACATGCCGACGCGATCTCAACCGCGGCAGCCAATACCGATCCCAGCACGAAGGTGACGATGAGAATTTTGCGTTGTCGAATAGTCATGGCGTATTCCTTTTCCCGGTTGAATCCGACGCCGGTTGTTGAACGGTGCAGGGGGCGAGCTCGATCGAGGGGCTTACCGGCGGCTTGTCGCCAAGCTCTTTTTCCGGCCTCGTTCGACCTCGCCCGTTCTAGCTAGGCGTAGGTCGGGAGCGGATGTTTCACCCCTGCGCCGGAAAAATGGCGCAAACCTTCCCGCGACGCTTCTTGCGAAGACTCAATCGAGCAGGAATTCACCCGCGTCGGCGGCCTCGAGAAAGGCAAGATTGCTCGACAGCAAGCCTGCCAGGGCACGCATTTCGGCCGTGGTATACCAATGGAACGATTCGACTTCGGCCGGATTGGGCGTAGGAATGCCGGCCAGATCGAACTCGGCCTGCCACCACGAGAGTTCCACCCGCCAGGGTGTCACACTCTGCCAGAGGCGTTTTTTGGGTCGTACTTCGAGGGCCAGTTCCTCGCGCAATTCCCGCACCAGAGCCTGCTCTTCGGACTCGCCAGACTCGATGGCTCCCCCGGGAAAACAAAACGCCCCCGGCGCCACCACGGTCTGAGAGCGGCGAATCACGAGGAATCGCGTCTCCCGAACCACGACGGCGATCACTCCTCGACGGACTGGCGGGGGGGGGTCCATGGAACGATTCAACGTAAGTGACTGCCACGACGTACAGAAAAGAGCAAGTCTCGCGTGGCGAGGTAATCGAAAAACCGAACTATCAGCGGTAGAATGCAGCTACCTGTCCGCGGTCGTGCCCGTCCGGTGTAACCTGCGGCAGCGCAACCCGTCAACGAGGCGGCGTGGCCCCCACTCGAAACTTCGGCTAGTTCCACCCCTCACTGCCGCCGGCCGGGCGATGCGAGACGCCCAAGAGAAGGACCCTGGATGGAGTATCAACCGGAGAAAAACGACGACACCCCTCGGAAACCGGTGTCGCCGTCGCGGATTGGCAATCCCGCCACCTGGCTGATCGTCTTGATCCTGGTGCTGTTTGTCGCGCTCTATCTGCGCCGTCAGGCCGAGAGCGCGTCGGAGATCAGCTATAACTTCTTCCGTCAGCAACTTGCGGAAGGGAATATCCAGGAAGTCACGATCGACGGCCAGGAAATCACCGGCCGGTTCAAAGACCCTCCGCTCGAGCCGATCCCCCCCGTCGTCGTCGAGCCAGCGAAGTCGAGCGATGAGAAGCCGGGGGAAGCCAAGCCCGCCGAGCCCAAGAAACCGGCGGAGCGGAAGCGCCTCAAGCCCAGCTTCACCACGGTCCTCTCGCCTCTGGTTGCGCTCGATGGCTCGGCACTCGATCAAGAGCTGCTCGACAAAGGAGTACTCGTCCGGGCCAAGCAGCCCACCGACAACACTGGTTTCGTGCTGCTCGCCTACCTGGGCATCAGCGTGCTTTTTCTCGGCGCCGCCTGGATGATGTTCCGCCGTTCGCGCGATCAGATCATGGGGGGGGGCATCTTAGGGGGGTTTGCCAAGAGCCCGGCCAAGCGCTACGAGCGATCGAACCTGCGGGTCACCTTCGCCGACGTCGCCGGGCTCGAAGGGGCAAAGAACGATCTGACCGAAGTGGTCGAGTTCTTGAAGAACCCCGAGAAGTTTCAGCGGCTCGGCGGGAGGATTCCCAAGGGCACTCTCTTGATGGGTCCCCCCGGCACGGGCAAGACCCTGCTCGCCAAGGCGGTCGCCGGCGAGGCGGGCGTGCCGTTCTACTCGATCAACGGCTCGGAATTCATCCAGATGTTCGTCGGCGTCGGCGCCAGCCGCGTCCGCGACATGTTCAAGACCGCCAAAGAAAACGCCCCCTGCATTCTCTTTATCGATGAGATCGATGCCGTGGGACGCGTGCGCGGAGCGGGGCTCGGCGGCGGCCACGACGAACGCGAACAAACGCTGAATCAAATCCTGAGCGAGATGGATGGCTTCACGCCCAGCACGTCGGTCATCGTGCTGGCGGCGACAAATCGCCCCGACGTGCTCGATCCGGCCCTACTGCGGCCGGGACGATTCGATCGGCACATCACCGTCGATCGGCCGAACTTGAAGGGACGGATCGCCATCTTCAAGGTGCATTTGCGCGACGTGCCCATCGCCCCCGACGTCGATGTCGAACGGTTGGCAGGCGGTACCGTGGGGCTCACCGGCGCGGACATCCGCAACTTGGTGAACGAAGCGGCCCTGTGGGCCACGCGCCTGGGCAAAGACAAAGTCGACATGAGCGACTTCGAGCAGGCACGCGACAAGGTGCTGATGGGCCCCAAGCGCGAAGAGGTGCTCGTCGGCAAGGAAAAGCGCATGACCGCCTACCACGAAGCGGGGCACGCCCTGCTGGCCTGGCGCTTGCCCGGGATCGATCGCGTCCACAAGGTGACGATCATTCCGCGCGGACGTGCCCTGGGCGTCACGCAATTGCTGCCGGAAGAAGACCGCATGAACATCAGCGAGAGCGAGCTGCACTCGCGGCTCGTGTTCATGATGGGAGGACGTGCCGCCGAGAAGCTGGTCTACAACGAATACAGCGCCGGGGCCGAAGACGACCTCAAGCGCGCCACCCAGCTCGCACGGCGGATGGTCACCCACTGGGGCATGAGCGAACGCGTCGGCCCGGTGGCTTACCGCACGAGCGAAGAGCATCCCTTCCTGGGCAAGGAATTCCACGAGCAGCGCGAGTTCAGCGAACACACGGCGCAGGTCATTGATGAAGAGGTAGCCCGTATCCTGCACGAGGCCGCCGATCAGGCGCGGAGCATGCTCGCCGAGCAACGCGAAGCGCTCGATAAGCTGGCCCTCACGCTGGAAGATCGCGAGATTCTCGACGAGCGCGAAATCGCCGAGTTGATCGGTCCGGCGCTGGCGCGCACGCCCAGCCACAATGGCGAGGTCAATGGAACGCCCGAGACGAGCGAGGCGTCGCCCAGTGCCACAGCCCAGAAAAACGCTTAGCAGGCGTTCCTACCCCAAGACGTCGGATTACGCCGAGTGCGTTACCCAATGCTCTTCGGCGTCTGTGATCTTGTCATCGGCCGCATACGCCACGGCGGCACGTGGCGTCCGAGGGCCAGCAGGACCCGGATGGCCACGATGGCGATAAACCAGCCCAACAGGGCACCGCTGGCGGGCGCTACAAAATCGTTGTCGAAAGCAACGCCCCAGCGTGGCACGACGAACTGCTCGACGAGTGGTCGCCCGAGAAAGTATATCCCCACTACGCAACCGAAATAGGCCGCGCCGACCAAGTGCCAGTTGCCTCGTCGAGCCAACAAGGCCACGGCGGCAAAGGCCAGGGCGGTCGGAATGCGAAATAGGGGCACGGTCATCAT